>CAYMHC010000016.1:0-13767 GCA_964390155.1 uncultured Nitrosopumilales archaeon | reverse complement strand
AGGGAAAAGGGCTAATTTTTTCTTCTGAAGGGATTGTTGATAGAGTTTAAATTACTAAAGCAAGGACGATACTCAAGAGGGATCAGACAAGGCTGGGAATCTATTCTCTTCCCAAATTAAGGAGAGGGTATATTCGGTTTAATTCAAATGCTTCCCCTTTTGAAGTCGAACTCCCAGAAAGCACGAATATAGAGGAGATAGCGACAAAGATTCTTCCCTTTTGTAATCCCGCCACGGGCCTTCCCTTTCCTCTCGACCTTATCGATTCGGATATTTCACTCGATAGAAGGGTAGCAAAGGCTTTTGCTGATGAGGTAGAAGCCAGAGTACTAGATGCTGAAGCGACTCAGGATGCCGTTCGAGACTTCTTTACACACATCAATCCTCAAAAAGAAGATTAAAGCAACTAATTTTTTAACCAGTCATGATAATGGTTTCTATCCTTCGTAATGTTGAATGAGGCAGTCAAAGTAAGCCATGCAAGAAATCCATGATCTGGAAAAGATAGCCGAAGATAGAATCCATGAGATAGGCTGGAAAGAGTTGACACCTATCCAGAAGAAGGCTTTTCCAGTCATACTGAGAGAGAGAAGCGCTCTAGTCATTGCTCCAACAGGTTCTGGTAAAACAGAGGCCGTAATCATTCCTATATTCACATTATTGTCCCATAAAAAGCCAGCGGGAAAAGGCTTCAGAATGATTTACATAACCCCCTTAAGGGCTTTGAACAGGGACATCCTTAGAAGGATAATCAAGTATGCAGAGAGAGAGGGTTTAAAGGCTGAGATAAGGCATGGCGATACACCCCTATCGATAAGACGGAAGATGGTTGAGGAGCCTCCCGATGTTCTAATAACTACGCCTGAGACTTTGAGCGTATTGTTAGTTGGGAAAAGACTCAGGCTTCTTCTGAAGAGCGTCGAGTGGATTGTAATAGATGAACTTCATGAGCTTATTGGGAATGAAAGGGGCTCACATCTAACCATAAGCTTGGAAAGGGTGGGAGCTTTATCGAATGAAGAAGTGAAAAGAATAGGGCTGTCTGCCACTTTAGGAAATTTTGACATAGCTGCAAAATTTTTGTCAGGAATCAGTAGAAAGTGCGCTGTATTGGTGGACAATTCCATAAGAGATTATGACATAAATTGCAATTATGTCGATGGTTCTTTTCTACAAATAGCTGACTTCATCTTAGACCACTTCAAGAAGATGGGTACAGAGAGCAAAACCATCCTGCTTTTCACAAACACAAGAGACGAGGCCGAGTTCATTAGTGCTGTATTGAAGGCAAAGGCTCCTGACATTCCTATTGAAGTCCATCATGGCTCTTTATCAAAAGAAGTTCGTGAATCTACGGAGATCAAGCTCAGAGGTGGAGAAGCCGGAATTGTTGTATGCACATCATCTCTGGAATTGGGTCTAGACATAGGAGCGGTAGACCTTGTAGTGCAAATAGGCTCTCCTAGGCAAGCCGTGAAGCTAATGCAGAGGGTAGGGAGGAGTAGGCATAGGGTAAGCGAGACCGCTTTAGGAATGATAGTAACAAATCGGTTTGATGATGAATTGGAGGCAATCGCTCTAACGGATAGAATCAAGAAAAGATGGCTCGAGAAAAGCGAATTGCACGAAAGAGCTTTGGATGTTTTAGCTCATCATCTTGCTGGATTGTCTTTAGATGGCCCCTTCTCATTAAAGAATGCCCTTCAAATATTCAGGAGGGCATACCCGTTCAGGAATATCGATTTTGAAGATTTGGATTCTTGCCTAAAAATCCTGAAAAGTCAGGGGATAGTAAATTACGATGGCGAAATCGTGAGAAGAGGCATGAGGACCTACGACTATTACTATGAGAATCTATCGACAATACCAGATGTGCAACAGTTCGACGTTATCGATTTACCATCAAACAGGACCATAGGAAGGCTTGACAATTTCTTTGTAGGTGAGTATGGTGAGCCAGGGAAGACTTTCGTGCTGAAGGGCTCTTCCTGGAAGATAATATCGGTAGATGATGAGAAGATGGAAGTACATGTGGAGCCCATATCCAAAGATTTGACAACAATACCCTACTGGACTGGCGAATTGATCCCTGTAGATCTAGATACCGCAAAAGAGGTGGGAAAGCTAAGAAGGCAGATAATCAACGATAAGTCAATGGTTAATGAGAAGCAAAAGAAGAGATTGGCAAAGACTGAAGAGGACTTGGGCGCGATTCCCGACGATAATACTATAGTTATAGAAAAGGAAAAGGCATCTAACATCGTTGTAATTCATGCCTGCTTTGGCTCAAAGGTGAATCAGACTCTGGCTGCAATATTATCAACTTTGATTTCTTCTTCAATTGGCTACCCTGTAGAGGCTAAATCCGATCCTTATAGAATTCTACTGTCTTCATATGGAAGATTAGAAATTAAAAGTATCCTAAATGCTCTGATCGACGAATTTGACGTTGAAGATATACTCTCTGCATCTAATATGGGGACCCAATCTTTGAATTGGAAGACATGGTATGTAGCAAAGAAGTTTGGCGTAGTCAGCAAAGATGCTCAGTATGATAGAAAAGCTTCTCGTTTAATACAAGATGTTTACGCAAAAACAGCCCTATACAAAGAAGTGCTGCGGGAGTTATTCTTGGAAAAGTACAGCCTAGCAGCAACAAAAGATGTCATATCAAAGATAAAAGAGGGCAAGATAAGAGTTATTCAAAAAGAGGTTGATGAATTCTCACCTTTGGCTAAGACTATATTAGAATATTCTCAAAGCTTTGTAACACTTTCCGCAAGCACCGAAAAGGCGGTTCTCGACCTCGTTGAAGAGAGACTAAAGAATACAAAGCATAGGCTGATTTGCATGATTTGTTCTTGGGAGAAGATTATGAAAACAAAAGATGCTGGAGATTTTCTGATCTGTCCTTTGTGCAAATCTCGTTTAATAACTGCTACCTATCTTTCTGATGATGAATTGCTCAAAATGATAGTGAAGAAGATAAAGGGAAAGAAGCTTAAAAGTGATGAAGAAATGAAATTCAGGAAAGCTTGGAAGGTCTCTTCTTTTCTGCAGAACTTTGGGAACAAAGCTCTTCTTGTACTTTCAGGATTCGGCGTCGGTCCAGATACTGCCGGGAGAATCTTGAGGAAGGTTGCTGACTTTGACCAATTGGTAAAAGAGGTATATATGGCTGAGAAGACCTTTGTGAGAACAAGAGGTTTTTGGGATGTCGATTAGCTACATGACTATCCGCTATTGATTCTCTCAATCGATGAATAAGGTCTTACGATGAAAGTTTGTTCATTGACTCCTGATGCATGAGGCACGACAGCATTAATCCTTATTTTCTCTCCCGGGAAGAATCCTTCCAGAACGCTAGTTAGATCTCTCCAGGCAACTAACTTTCTTTCCCCAGTTTCATCCCCCACCATAATCTCTGCCTTTTTGATTATGGAACTATCCTTCGTTGTCACATCTTTTGTACTAGCATGAGATAAAGCCATGGCTTCAAGGAAGACAGGATGATCTAAATTCTGTGCATCCCTGATCTTCAACAATAATGACTGCAGTTTGGGGTAGATTGGATCATCCAAAGTTTTTGTTACTATCGATTTTTCATTATCACAGATTATCTTTGAATTGATGATCTCTCTTGGGTAGCAAGTAATCAAGCTATCGGGCTTGATGGATAATAGTTTGTCGCAAGCATCATCCTTTGCTATCAATGTATAGAACCTATTCATGGGGTCTATCAACAAAGCCAATACGCTTTTCCCTTCTTGAATAGGTCCTACAGACAGTAATCTGAAAGTCATAGGAGAGGATCTACTAATTATCTTCTTTGAGATGATTTCTAGGTAAGTCCCTGCATTTCCATGTAACTCTATCTCACCGTAAGATAGCATCTTCGCCTTTACGTTGATAAGGCGCACGACAAAGCCTATTTGCAGACTTTCTACGACTTTTGATCCACTGTCCCATATAGCGACACGAATGGCTTGATCGCTCTCTATATCGTTTATGTAGAATTGAACAACAGAACCCTGGCTACCGTCTTTTCTTGTAAATTGGGACAGTTTTGGCTCCGTCTTCATCGAACCACGGATGGAAAGATAAGAGGCTGGAGATTTTATAGCTGATACATCCTTCGTCACTTCCTCTATAGTTGGGAGTTTTCTTGCCAACTCTTGGTCTTCTATGACCTCTATGCTTCCCCTTGATCCTACATGCAAAACAGGGCGCCCGTCCAAACCCGCTCTAACGTAGCCCTTTATTATCTTCACAACTGTGTTTAAGTTTATGTTCAGAGAATCGATCAAAGTCGTTTTCTCGTCCCATAGAGTAGCATTTGCAGAAATGTCTTTGTCAAATAAGATAATCCTCCTATAGTGGCCCTCGGAGCCGTCCTTCTTGGTATAATCTTGAATTTGATATATGCTTAAAACACGCGATGTTATAGTTATCTCATTCGCTCCAATGTAAAGGTCCTTAAGGGTTAAGTCCGAACCTGTCATATAGTCCAAAGATATGCCCAAGTCTGAGGCTATAAGGAAGAGAGCACCCATATCTGTTAGGTATCCTGCTCCTACCTTTCTCTTCTTATCCTCTATCAGCTTTGATAGAGCGCCCTTTTCCACGTTTGAACGTTTTTGCAACTCATTGAATAATCTATCAAATTCCGCCAATTCTTGCCTAGTTATTTACTCACTTATTTATTTAAGTTAGTGTAGTCATATCCCAATATAATGAAGTCCTTATCGCTCACTCTCACAAGAATAGACTCCAAAAGTAACACATTTTAACAACTTTCTTTGAATACAATTTGGGTAGATCCCTTTGAGTACCAAGAAAAAGAAGCGCGGGGCTCCTATGCCAGCTTCCAGTGCCGGTCTTCTTAGATTCTTTGAGGATGAAACGAAAGGTGTAAAAGTCCGTCCGGAAGTAGTCATTGCATTAGCCATTAGCGTAGCCGTTTTCTCTATCCTCTTGCGCATCTTATTACCAGCATAATCTGGGTGCTAGACAACTGCAAAGGGATTCTAAGTCTAACATCGCTAGAAAGTATCGTATTCTCTTCACTCTGCCGTCCATTAAAACAGCAATAATTCTAACTGTAATCACATCTTCTACTTTGTTCATTAGCTCTTATATTTTACTTGATCAATTCAACTTATCTATGCTCATAACTCTTCCCGTTTTCGAAGCTTTGATCTTTGTCTCAATGATGATTGAGCAAATGATTTTGCTGGATAATCCTTTGGTTACCTTCAGAAGACTTCTTTTAGTCTCGTTTTTTACTTACTTGATTTGGTTACTAGTGCTGATCTTTGGCTTTGTCCTTTCCATCCCTTTCTCGATAGATTATATCTATCTTTTACTTTTAGGCTTTTTCTACTGTATAGCGTTCAGGTTATTGGTAGTAGGCTCGGTGTTTTATGGGAATTTTTTACAAAAAGCCTTCACCATCTTCTTTCAGCCAATGATTCTAACGCCCATATTATTTCCTATTCCATCTTTAGTCGAAATGATCACAGTCTATTCAATTCCCACTCTAGGGGGGGTTATTGTCGTAGCTTCTGTTACGTTTTTACTTATCTTCGTTAACAAAACTGGTGCAAAACTGCTAGGAATAGGCTCTTTGGATCTTTTCCGCGCTTTTCTTTCAGCTTGGGCTGCTAACCGCCCTGAGTTCATAGAAGAGTTTATGGATAAGGTGAGTTCTCAACGAACAGTCAGGGCAAATGTAATTTTTCTGAATTCAAAAGATAGGAAAATAGCTCTAGTAGTGCCTGGAGTGCACCCAGGTCCCTTTCATCCCGTAGGGAGTAGCAACTTATCCTCCCATCTTCAAAGTTGGTTTTTGAGCAATTCTTTTTCACCTATGATCTTCCATGGAGTATCAGGACACGAGCTCAACATCCCATCAAAGAAAGAAGTCGACAAGTTCGTCTCATCATTCAAAGACCTGGAAACGATAACTTCGGGGAAGAGTTGCAGCGTCCCCGTCGAAGCTAAAGTCGGAAATGCGACAGCAACATGCATAGCATTTGGAGATGCCGTGTTAGTTATGCTGACTCTATCTCCCTTTGGCATGGAAGATTTGCCGTTGGATTTGAAGGAGAAGTTGGAAGGTTTGGCGTTGGAGTTAGGCTACAACCATGCCTTGATAATAGACACTCATAACTCTCAGGGAGATGAAACAAAAGAAGAAGATTGTGTAGAATTGATCAAAGCCGCCGAAAAAGCCATGATGAATTTAAGGTCTGCGGATCAGCATGATTTTATGATCGGGTCTGCCCATTCTTCGGAGCTTGATCTTCCCTTGGGAGAAGACATAGGGCCAGCTGGAATTGGTGTTCTGGTCTTGGAGATCAATGGTAAGAAGTACAGCATAATAGCCGCAGATTCAAACAATGCTGTGAAGGGCTTAAGGGAAGAATTGCTGACGAATTTCAAACGTTCAAACGTTCCCTTCTTAGAGCTATGCACTTCTGATACTCATGTTACGGCTGGCAGGACATCAAGCATAAAAGGCTACCTAGCATTGGGGGAAAGAACAAGTTTGAAAGAGTTATCGGAAATCATGAAGAATCTTATTAACAAATCGCTAGGAAGAATGACTCGAGCTGGTTTTCAAGTCAGTTGTGTCGATTCATCTGTAAAGGTTGTAGGCATGAAACTCATTGACGATTTCTCAAAAGTTCTTGAAAGGTCTTTATCGTTGGTTAAGAAAGGCAATCTTATGATAGCTGCTCTGTGCTTTCTGTTAGTTATTTTGACAGTATTTCTTGCTTAATTCTCTTAGCCAATCTTACTTGTAGGCTTTCTCCACCACCGCCTTACATAAAAATAGACTGCAAATGTAGATAATACTGTAGCTAAGAGAAGCGAAGTTGATATCCAACTCAAATGCTCACCTAACAAGAAAGGAATGCCATAAATCGTGGCAAGAGTATTAGGTATTAGAATGGCCGTTCCTATGATGGTTAACCAGAGCAATAATGTAGTCATCTTATTCGTCATGTCCGCTTGAACGACGCCTACGCTGGCTGATAATACCTCAAGTATATGCCCTGCGAGCGAAATTTGTCTTTCTAAATCTGAGAGGATGAGGTTGAATTTCGCCAAAATTTCTTCCTTATCCGAAACCATCTCCGCATCGCCATATCTTAAGGAATGTACTAGATCATGAGTAGCCCATGCGATATTCAGAAACGTAACTATCGACCTCCTTATGCCAAACATCTCGGTGCTAAGTTCACGAAGAGGTGAAGCTCTTAACGTCATTTCCATCAGCTCGGATCTTTCGACTATCGAGCCAAGAACCTTGAAGTTATGTTCATTCACTTCATCTATCATCCTTGACAGTAGGAGGGTCTGCCTTTCTGCCCATTCCTCGTCCCCTAATGGAACCCTCTTAAGAAAGGAATCTGCATATTGAGAAAGCTTCAGCAGATAATCCGCATACTCATCGTGAATAGTCACCAATAGATTCTGTTTGACGTAAATCAAGAGAGGAATCGAAGTTACCCTTTTCTCCTCAAATCTTGCCACTGGAATCATAAGACCTAGAGTATCTCCTTTATCTTCATAGTTAGTTAGATAGCCTGAGAAGAGCACCGACGGCTCTAAATTGAGTTTAAGCCCCCTCACAACTTCTTCAGCCCCTAAAGACAAATCTCTCACAATGAAGTCCAGCCAAGTCAATCTACACTTATCTGTACATGATAGAGCTTCATCTAAATTTTGAGGGGAAAACTTTATCCTCGATCCATCTGGAGTAACGCCTGTGCAATGAATAGCTTTGATCATAACTACTCTGAAGAGCGGTTTAATCTATCAGCTTATTAGATTTTCGTATTGAGTTCCATTCATGCCCCAAAAAGTTTCTTTATATCGTAATTGAGTTCATGATTTGTCTGCTTGCTGGTCGCTATCAAAGTGTTATGCAGAAGTATTGTGACGGTCATGGGGCCAACACCTCCGGGGTTTGGTGTTATATAACCTGCTTTTTTCTTAACATTTTCAAAATCTACATCCCCATATATCTTTCCTTCGATTTTGTTCACACCAACATCTATAACAACAGCATTCTTTTTCACCATGCGCTTGGTTACGACAAAGCCATCTTTCTCGAAACGCTTTGAAGAGTCTGGATAGTATCCGAATGAATTGAATAAACTGAGAGAATACTCGAAAAATTTTCTTGAAGAAGAGATATTTGATACAAACCTTCTACCCACTGCGCTTATGAGTATATCCGCATCCCTTGCAATCTTGTCCAGATTTCTTGTTCTTGAGTGGCAAGTAGTTACGGTTGTACTCGAATTTAGCAAGAGCGTATCTATGTTAAAGAGAAGCATCTCCAAAGGATCAGTATGTGATAAAAGTTTGGACACCGGTCTTCCTACCAACTCGCTTCGGCCTATTACTACCGCATGCTTTCCGTCAAGATTTATCTTATGGCGAGAGAGCATCACCATTATTCCTTCTGGAGTGCAAGGGATTAGGTTGTATCTTTTGGACGCAAGATTTCCCACATTATAGGGATGAAGACCGTCAACATCCTTGTCTGGAGATATAGCAGATATGGCTTCATAACCATCTAATTGCTTTGGCAGAGGCAATTGCAGCAGAATTCCATGAATACTCTCATCTTTGTTCAACTCTCTGATGAACTCTATTAACCTCTCTTCCACTATTTCTGCAGGAAGTTGATAATTCCTAGATTTGATTCCAACTTCTTCACAGTTCTTATGTTTTATCTTCAGATATATCTTAGATGCAGGATCCTCGCCCACTAGAACGGTTGCCAAACAAGGCTCTATACCATCCTTTTTGATTAACTCTACCTCATTCCGTATGTTACTTTTGATCTCTTCAGATAGTTTTCTCCCATCCATTATTGCCGCTGTCATCACAACACCTTGTCCAAGGGCTTGCCCTCTTTCTCCCATTTGTCTTTCTGATACTTGATATATACCCTCTGCCTTTCATTCCATTCCTCCTCCCAATTATTTCCATAATCTATCTTCACCCTTCTTCCTTCAATATTCAATCTGTTGTCAGCGTGTAATTGAATTGCTTTTGAATAAAACCTATGCTCGAAGACCAAGATTCTATCTGAAAGAGTTTCTTCTGTATCGTCTTCTCTTACTGGAACTGTATGCTGTAGAATTATCGGTCCTACATCCACACCCTTGTCTACGTAGTGGATGGTGCATCCAGATACTTTTGCGCCATAATCTATCGCTTGTCTTTGGGCATGTAAGCCTGGGAATGAAGGGAGTAGGGCAGGATGAATATTCATTATGCTATGCTTATATTCATCTATGAAGTAAGGGCTGAGTACTCTCATGAAGCCCGATAGTGCTACCAAATCCGCATCATAATCTTTTAGGGTTTCTACTACTTCCTTATCAAAAACTTCTCTCTCCTTGTTTTTGTGATCCATGAACTTGCTCTCTATTCCATTTTGCTCTGCAATCTTCAGTGCATACGCATCTTTGTTGTTGCAAACTAGAAGGCCAATTTTCACGTTTTCCAATACTTCTAATCTTATATGATCGATAATCGATTGAAAGTTGGAGCCTCTACCCGATGCCAAAACTCCTAAAGTAAGTTCTTTCAAATCAAGTCTACCTGTTCTTCTGAGATGATCTCTATTTGAAACTATTTTAAGAGTTTCCCTATATGTGAATCTGAGATAAAGAGAAATTAATCTCCATATTACAGTAATCATGCGATGAAAATAGGCTTTCTGATCGAGGAAATAAGAAAGATGCTTCAAGAAGATGCGCCAAAGAGCCGAACCGCTTTAGAAGAGGTAAGCAAAAGTAGGAGAAGCAATCCCTTTGAAGTCTTGATAGCTACTATATTATCCCATAGAACAAGAGATGAAAATACCGGCAGAGCCTTCCAGCAACTATTCTCGACTTATAAAGATGCAAGAGAAATTGCAGAAGGTGATGAGAGTATAATTCAAGAACTGATCCGGCCAGCAGGTTTTTTTCGCGTAAAGGCTAGAAGGATAAAAGAAGTCTCGACGATAATAATGGATCAGTACAATGGAAGGGTGCCTAGCGATCTTGAACAATTACTTTTATTGCCATCCGTTGGTAGAAAAACAGCGAACTGTGTATTAGTTTATGGCTTTGGTAAAAAAGCAATTCCCGTTGATACTCACGTTCATAGAATTATGAATAGGCTGGGATTCGTAAATACAAAACTTCCTGAAGAAACTGAATTCGAGTTGATGAGGAAGGTTGACAAGAAATATTGGATGGATCTAAATGAACTATTCGTGAAATTCGGTCAAGAAATCTGTAAACCCGTCATACCTAGATGCAATGTATGCAGACTCAAGAGTTGTTGTAAATGGTATCAAGAATTTGGTAAAAGGGTCCTTGAAAAAGAATAATATGACTGGTTCAAGAATCTTCGATAATCTTAAAAACAGGTAAGGTCTATGTTAGAAAGAACGATGCTGCTTATGGCTAGAGTATCTGGTAGGATAGAATCGTCATTATTTAGTCCCTTCAATAACAACTCTCGGTTGGAAGGTTCTGTCATGGGCCAACCTTTGGCTATTATGTCAAATAGGATAAGGTGGGTTTTTGATGGATAAGATAAGATCAGAAGACTTGAGCGCCTGGTATAATGAGAACCATGCAGTCAAGAATGTGTCATTGAGAATAAAGAGCAATCAAGTAACTTCAATCATAGGTCCATCGGGTTGTGGCAAGTCAACGCTCATTAGATGCTTTAACAGAATGCATGAGCTTGTCTCTGGAGCAAGGGTATCGGGCAAGGTTCTCTTGGATGGGGAAGATATCTATGCAGGCTTCGTCGATCCCGTTTATATTCGGAGAAAGGTGGGGATGGTCTTCCAGAAACCCAACCCATTCCCTACGATGTCGATTTTTGATAATGCGGCAACAGGTTTAAGGCTCAACGGTGTAAAGGAAAAGAAGAAGATACGTGAGATAGTCGAGACGAGTTTGAAAATGGTCGCCCTTTGGGACGAAATTGAAGGTAGATTAAGCGAATCGGGGGCGAGTCTATCTGGTGGGCAGCAACAAAGATTGTGCATAGCGAGAGCATTGGCGGTAGAGCCAGAAGTTCTTCTGCTAGATGAACCGTGCTCAGCCCTTGATCCAAACGCAACTTCAAAGATAGAGGAATTGATCGTCAAGCTAAAAGAAAACTACACTGTAGTCATAGTTACTCATAACATGCAACAAGCTGCCAGAGTTTCAGACTTTACAGCATTCATGTATTTGGGAGAGCTGATAGAGTATGGAGAGACTGCCAGAATATTCAAGTATCCAAGTGAAGAGCTGACCGAGAGGTATATTACGGGTAGGTTCGGGTAATTCGTTATGGCAAGGCTACTGGATCTAGGTATGGAGAAACTTAACAACATGATTCTTGATATGTCGGAGCTATCGGAGAAAGCAGTTACTACAGCGATTCAAGCATATACAGAAGGAAGAGATGTTAGGAATGAAGTTTTCAAGTGGTCCGAAGCACTCAGGTTTATTCAAGATGAAGTAAGCGAGTTAGCCATCGAGTTGATAGCAAGGTATCAGCCTGTAGCATCGGATCTCAGGTTCATCAAATCTTCTATGGAGATAACCTATGGACTATCTCGCTTTGGCCGCTATGCTTATGATATAACTAATGTGTTAAGTATGTTTGGAGATTTGTCAAAATGCGATCATTCAACGATCATCAGTATGGCGGATAGGGTAAAGGTCATGACATACAAGAGCATGCAAGCCTTCATAAAGAGAGATGTAGAGATGGCAAGGGCCCTCTCTAAGATGGACGATGAAGTCGATAATATGTATAAAGAGTATGTAAAAAGAATCATCGAGAATAAAGGAGGCAATTTAAGATGTTCCATATCTGCAACCTTGATCCTAAGGTATCTTGAGAGAATTGCGGACCATGCCAACTCCATAGGTGATAAAGTAATCTACATAGTAATGGGAGAGAGCACTCCTAGAAGATGAATCAATCTTTAGTTTGTATCAGACCAATTTGCCTAAGTCTTAAATCATTATAAGCGCCGGGGATGGGATTCGAACCCATGCGTCCACAAGGGACAACCGCTTACTATTAAGTACTCGAGGCGGTCGCCTTAACCTGGCTTGGCTACCCCGGCTATTCTTGTTCAATCTTCTTATACTAATTAAGTTTAATTTTGATATAGTCGATCATTTTATGCAATTCTTGCGGGGGTCGCCAAGTCTGGTCAAAGGCGCGAGGCTCAGAACCTCGTCTCTTAGGGGTTCGTGGGTTCAAATCCCACCCTCCGCATCATTTTACTGGTCAATGGCTTTTCGGACACCTTCTGGAGAACAAAAATTCCATGATTCTAACCTCATACTCCCTGCCAACTTCTACAAGTTTCGGTTCACCAAAGCTGAAATCGCCACGCCTATAACCTCCCTCGCGTCTGTACTCCCAAGTTTTCATCTGCTTTAGAAATGCTTTCGGGTAGCAGCATAACGATCTTTAAGGTTTGCTTTGGTGTAAAAAGGGAGTGAAAGTTAAATTTAATAGGAACACAATAGCAAAGGTCGCTATCAAGGATGAAGTCCAAGAAGACACGTAAGCGTGAGATGGCTAAAGCTCATACTAGAGCGCGTCACTCAGACAGACATCAAAAGGTCAAGTCATAACAAGCGTAGAATACCAGCAACGGCCGAACACTTTGTCAATGTGTCAATGACACGTCTAGAGGTAGATGTTGATCCTTCTCAGCGAGGAGGACTGGTTAGGTCGTACAATAACTCCATCGATCCTTGTGTCCCTTAATCAAGATTGCATTAGATACAGTTAATTAGGTGGCTAAGAATCAATAACGGTGGAGATTTTCTTGTTGCGTTGGCGTCCCACGGACGTAGCGAAGTCTTTGCTGGGATGCGCTAGCCCTTGGCATGCCGGATACAACTTGTGTAATCAAGTATTCGCCGATGTCTCTCAGGAGCGAGGAGTGGTACATGGGTAAAAGAAAGGTGTTGAATGAAGCATTTCTGAAGGAGCTCGTTCTCCCTTTGGAGGGTGAAATGTTTGGAAGGGTAGTGAAGCTTGTCGGTAGTGATCATATCATGGTTCGGTGTGCTGACAGCAAGACCCGAATGGGGAGGATAAGGGGTAAGTTGCGGCGGCGGGTTTGGATAAGAGATAATGATGTTGTGCTGGTTGCTCCTTGGGATTTTAAGCAGGATACTAGATGCGATATTGTCTGGCGTTATACTTTTTCACAGGTTGAGTTGCTTACAGCTAACGGAATGTTTCCTGAAGGCTTCTGAGATGATATAATTGGACAACCAGAAGCTTTCAGAGCGCTGTCCGAGGTGCGCCAGACAGGTATCGGTCTTCGATTCTTCAAACGGCGAAATTGTGTGTGGCAACTGCGGGTTTGTTCTAAAAGAGAAGTCTGAGGAAGTAGGCTACGGGTGGAGAGCCTTCTCGCCTGAAGAAAGAGAACAAAGAAGCCACACGGGAGCTCCCTCAACACTGTCGAAGCATGATATAGGGCTATCAACGGTGATAGGCTACGGGTCCAGAGATGCAGCAGGAAAGACACTGCCATCCGCTACCCAAAGCACTATCTATCGGATGAGAACCTGGGACCGACGCAGCATGGTTCACAAGTCATCAGATAGAAACCTTAGCATCGCATTGAGTGAGCTGTCTAGGCTTGCAGACAGGCTGAACGTGAGCGACTTTGTGGTCGAACATGCAGCCTACACTTACCGCAAGGCC
>CAYMHC010000015.1:0-13802 GCA_964390155.1 uncultured Nitrosopumilales archaeon | reverse complement strand
CTGAAGGGAGAAGCACATGTCGAAGCAACTGCAGCCCTTGAGCTGCCCCCACTGCAACGGACCAATTGACTACGTCCTAGGTGAAACGCTTTTCACATGCAAGTACTGCGGCTACACGTTTTCATGGATCGTAGAAGGCGAGTTCAAAGAGATAGCGCCGGGAAAACACTTCATGCTTATCAACAGCTACTCTCAGACGCAGATGCGCGACTTGATCCTCGATTGGATGCGCCACGGCTTCCGGAAAGCAGGAGACTTGGCCGAAAAATCTGGGATAACTGAGATGACGCTTAAGTTTGTGCCAATCTGGATCGTCAACGTAAGAGCCAACACAGTCTACAGTGGAAAGAAAAAAATCACAACAACTAAAACAAGGACACATACTGGAGCCGGCGGCACCCCAGTACAAGAGACCACGAGAGAAGAATCATGGATAGACAAGTCAGGAGACCTCAGCGATGTCAAAGACTGGAAAGTCCTAGCCGCCAGAGGAATGATCCTTCCATTAGACAAGGTTGAGCTATCAGTTGCGGGCAAAATGCCCTTCGAAATCAAGAAGGTTGCGCCAGGAGCCAAACTGATCAACGGCGACGTAAACGAAGACTTAGCCAAGACTGAAGCCGAATCCGGCATCCGAAACCAGCACGCCAGAAGAGCCCGATCCGAGGTTGATCAAGTAGAGTTTATCAACACAAACGTTCAGGTGGGTGAAGCCCAACTGCTCACAGTTCCATTATGGTTCATACGTTACAGGTACAAGGGCAAGCTGTACTCTATCACAGCTGACGGAGCCAGCGGAAGAATAATCGAAGGTCAAGCGCCTATGGGAAAATATGATGTCTTAATGATCGCCGCAATTGCTGCAGTGGTAACGATTATCGTGATACTGATTCTGGTCCTGCGAACATAAAGGAAAACAAAGAAGAGCAAGAATAATCAGGTTTCGCAGCCTCTGTTCATGTAAAGAATTATGGAAATACAATGCTTTATCACAAAAAATACCCTGATGATAAAACTCGGCTAGGTAAGTATTCTTACTTCCATGAGCTCTACAGACACGATTCGTTGGTACGATGGGCTGCGGCAGCCTCCAATCTCGAAAGATTCATGGCACGGATTCATGACGAGAAAATACCAAAGGATTAAATCTCCAAGCAGGATTAATTTACGGCCATACATGAAGCCAAAGGACTTCTTATCCAATGAAAAGCTGGATGACTTCATTTCAAAGGACTGCCGTGACTGCAGGCATTATTTAGCCCATGGCTGGTGCAATTATCATAACAAAGAGATAAGAAATCCTTGGGAAGTAACTGATACCAGGTGTCATACTCCAAAAGGAAAGTCTTCATCGAGAGTGTGAAAACCTAGGTCTATTTACTCTTGCGTTCTTGCAGTTTTCCTCTCACGTAAGAGACTCCAAGACTTGTCAGAGAAGCAACGTTGCCTGCCTTGCCATGGGTATCGATATAACCCTTATTTGATAAATGTCTGATCACTTTCTCAAAGCTCTTCTTTACTTTGTGAGTTCTAGCTATCTCTTCCCAATTCACCTTTGAGCGCACAATCTGGATAGATTTGAAGTCCATCCCTATCAAGCGTTTATCATACATTCTGATGAGTACTTCGTCTTCATAAGGCTCCAAAGCGCTCAAGAGAATCTTTCTTTGCGTATTTAAGCATTAGCATAATTATACCAATGCACTAATATAATGGTACCTACACAGATGCCTGTAGAGGTAACACTGAGATGGTGAGCAGATTGGGTACAGTTCCAGGGAGAACATCCTTTCCAGAAGCTATTAGGAAGATTCTAGACACTTTGTCTAGATCAGAAGAGAACTTTACCATCACAAGTTTATCATCGAGCACTGGCTTGAACAGGAGGACTGTAGAAAAAGTCCTGGATATCGTTCTGGAAACACAGGGAGTTTTAGAGTATAAGAAACTTTCAGTCGAGAAGCTGAACAAGGTCAAGATGCTGAGGATGGAGGAGAAATCTGGGTTACTAAGCCTTCCAGACAATATCCAGAAATTGATCATAAGGTCAGCCTACTTTCCGACACCTTCCAGAGAAGAGGAGATCATAGTCCATTTGTACTTGGAGAGAGCAATATCAAGAAAAAAAGCGATTCATCTGGAGAAGTCAAACTTGGTTGGAAAGCTCATCGAACAGGGGCAACTAGCAGAAGAGCAAGGCAAAATCTATCTTACTGAGGAAGGGATAACGGTGGCGAAAGGCGCACTGGATCTATATCCGGAGCTAAGAACGATAACAATGGCATCCGATCGAACCAAGGAGTGAATGACGAAACAGGGGGTAGAAGTCAAGATTTTTCGGTTTCGAAGCCAAAAAGGTGGAAGGTCAAGTTGAGGTAATCGGAATCGACTTGGAAACGATTAAAATCACCCTTAGAAGGATTGTGGATGCTCTCGGTAATCTTTGAGACTTGGAAGGTCCTGGGCAGGTTCTCCATACTTCCGATGATAGAGGCAAGAGCTATGTTTCCTAAACTTTGCAGCCTGGAGGTTTCTTGCTAGTGCCTTCGAAAAGGGTAGGAGTTATTTTCTAGTTTTCAGATCGATCATCGTTTTTACTTTTGAATTCCTATTTTCTTTGCCCAGGCAACAGCTTCTGAGAACTTCAATACTGGAGTTATCGTTACTTCTCCTACAAGCCTTAGCGGTTCAACGGCATTGTTTAGAGCTGTGTTATCGTCTGTCTCGAGAACAAAATACCAAACATGGCCGGGTCCATCAAGATAGCCTTCTATTTCTTTTACTCCAGATTTCTTCATGCTCTCTTCGACCTTTACTGTGAATCCTTTATCGGGTCGTACTGTTCCTCCTGGACACAACTCAGCACTATGCTTAGCGACAACCATAAACAACAAATCTTTACACCTCCCCATTTTTTGAGGAGAAAGTCACAGAATATATATCTTTATGGGTGTGTATCCACAATAACAGAACCTACATCGCAGGTAGGGGACACCCCTACCCGCTCTCCTCCCTCTGATCCTTGAACCTCACTAATCTTTTCCTGATGACCAGCGTTCTCTGCTCGTCGAGGCGTTGCCTAAAACACAAAACCTTAACTGCCTAAGATAAAGGATCTGGAAACTGTCCGCAACCTCTTCTAGTTCAACATTCCGCTCAGCACTTCCTTATCGGTTATGACTTTCCTCCACTCGTCAAAGTCGATGCCAAGCCTCTTAGCTGGAAAGATGTCGATGAAAATCCAATCAACACTTGGACTCATCTTCGCACCTTGAAGATCAGTTTGGACTAGCCGACTTACATACAGGCTCTTCAATTTGTTCTTTAACGATTCTAGAAAATCTCCACTAACCGCAAAAGTACGCTTCCTAAAAAGCCAGCACAGAGCAAGAGTAAGGTTCTGAGCCTTTTTCTCACTCTTTATCTTTGTTTTTGTCAGGTATTTCGTAACGTATCTTATTCCTTCTCTCAACTCTCTGATAGCTTGAACATCTATAAAGCTGTGCCAGCCCTTCTCGAATTCCTCTTTCTCCTCAATACGGTAAACGCGCCTGTATCCCTGATATGTCCTCTTCAACTGGGAGAAAGCGATCTTGAATTCATAGTCGTAGAAGACCATAAGGACATGAATATGTATATAACCTTTCTTCGATGCTTCCCAACAGCGAAAAACATGAGATACGACCAAACTTCTTTCTCAGATTTCTAATCCAGTTATTGTAGTCTAACCCGATTGTTTCGCAAGCCTCGGAAACAGAGCATCTATTAACATCATAGGTCAGAGTGGCAAATACAACATTAGATTGCTTAAAGTTTCCATGAGGATCAAAAAGAGTGACTGAATCAACGTTTTTCAGGAATCTGAGTCGTTTATCTAATCTCCAACCGTAGACGTCGTTGCCTCTTTTTGAGCACTTGGTAGCAATGGTATCACTTTCAATTTCCCCTTTAGTCCTCAGGCTTTCGGTTTGTTTCTGCAAGACCACGTACTCATCGAAGTCTCTCCACTCAATATAGAAATCCAGTAACTCCTTGAAGCCCGACTTATCGTTTAAACCGAATTGTTAGAAATAGTTTCTAGCATAGAATAGCCTTGGTTTTCCCTTTAAATCATATAGCCCATCTCTAAGGTATTCTCTTAATGACAATTTCTAGGCGTGTAGTCAACAGCCCAACAGTCACAGCAAACGGTAAGCTAGTCAAAGAAAAAAAGGGGTGAGTATATGAAACTCGAGAGTTTGGTAGCCCGGAGGTCATCCTTACTTCAATCATCTCTGCGCTGATAGGTCTGTTTTTGAAGATATGCGAATTTATACAAGGCAAATATGATAATCAAATAGGCAAGTGATCGGGTTATGAGCAAGACGTCTCCCAAAGTTTCTGAATATCCAAGAACTGTTAGAAGATTCGCAATAAAAAAGATTCCAAAGGCTATGCCGATATAAGCAGGTATTTTATTTCCGCTTTTTCTGTAAGCCCAATAGCCCAGGCCCACTATCACAACATCAAAGACTAAATTTAATACAAATATTAGGTCTATGATCAAATATTGTGTCGTCTCCCCGTGGCTATTGATGAATGATGTTTAAATCTATATTTATGTTCACCAATCAAATCAACCTTGAGGGGTAAGGGATAGGGCTCAAATGATGGTCACGTTCATAGAGTACACTTATGATTTATTTAACGCTCATCAAATTCTTCATTCTGATTAATCTTGAAGACAGCTCTACCGCTAACACTATTACTCATCAGCTTCCCTTCCTTCCTCATATCATCGATTATACTCACTAAAGATGATACTTGCTACTTCAGCATCTCTACTTCCTTCTCCAAGGATTCCCCCCTCTCATCTGTTTGAGCTACGGTTTGATTTATCATCAACAAAGGAACAGCCTTAAGATAATCCTCTAACAATTCCTTTTCGGTTGGCCGATAGTAGCTGTCACTTATTCCAATATTATGGCCCATCAACAATTCGACGTTTGCCGGCCTGCATAGAGTTAGGACATAAGGAATCCTATTTATGAACCGTTATAGATGCGGGCCCGCAGGGATTTGAACCCCGGTTCCAGGCTCTCTTCAGAGAACCGAAGGCTTTCGCGATGTACTCTGCGTCTTATCCATGCTAGACCACGGGCCCGATTCAATTTCGAGAGGCTTCGATTTAAACTATCTCAACCATGATCTATGAAGAGCTTCCGAATAGATCCTTCCAAAGGAGGTAATAACAGGCCCTTTTCGGTTACAATTCCGGTTATCAGATTTGGTGGTGTCATGTCAAAGGCAGGGTTCAACACGTTTATTCCCTTTGGTGCTATTCTTTTCTCATTAATCGTAACTATCTCATTTGGGCTCCTCTCCTCAACTATTACATCTTCATATTTGGTATTAATATCGAAGGTTGATTTTGGTGCAGCGATATAGAATGGTATCCTATGTCTTTGAGCTAGAACCGCAATCTGATAAGTTCCTATCTTGTTGAATGTATGACCAAGCTTTGTTACCCTATCAGCTCCAACTATGACCTTATTCACCAATCCTTTTTGCATTACATAACCAACCATAGAATCTGCTACCAAAGTAACAGAGATGCCATCCTTCTTGAGTTCAAAGCACGTCAGCCTTGCCCCCTGAAGCGCAGGTCTTGTCTCCGTTGCAATTACTCTTATGCATTTTCCCTGTTCTTTTGCCGCCCTTACTACCCCTAGGGCTGTGCCGTAACCAACTGTTGCCAGTGCTCCCGCATTCTGCTGGCCTAGTGAAAACTAGACCATTTACAGTGGGTTAGCACCATGTCTCCATCTTCAAGAATCTTAGCACCATTCTTTCCAATAGCACGGTTTATTTCTACATCCTCTTCTGCGATGAGAATAGCTTCCTTTTTTATCTCTTCAACTATTTCTTCTACTCTTCCTTCGGTCGAATATGCTCTAGTCATGATCCTTTGAACAGCCCAAAATAAGTTCACTCCTGTTGGGCGTGTTGCCTTTAGATTTCTTGCTACAGATTCTAGCTCTCTCATCAATTCCTCTTTTGTACTTGCCTTTGATTCATAAGCTGCTAGTGCAAGGGCCATGCCCGATATTGCTCCAATAGCAGGGGCACCCCTTATGCTCATGTTCTTAATGGCGTCCACTACTTGATTGTGATTTCTACATCTTAGAAGGGTTAGCCTATTTGGCAACTTCCTTTGGTCTATCAGTGCAATTGCTCCGTTTTCCCAGGTTACAGTTCTTTGAGTAAAACCATCCCAAATCATATTCCGTCCAACCTCTGCTCTTTGAAGATTCTAATAGCTCTTTCCTTGGTATCTCATGATGATTAATTTACCCAATAGATCATAACTAAGATGCAAAATACGAAAGTTTTTACTTTAATAATTACTTGCATCTATGATCCATGATGGTTGAGGAAATCCCTTACGTATTGGCAGGGTATTTATCAGATAAAGGGGTCGTAATTGATGATCGAAAAGCCCAAGATGAATTGACGAAAAGAGGCTATGGAGAAGATCTGAATGGCAAGCTCTTGCTAAAGGATTATGAGTCTATTTTCTTATTGTACAGTATGAAGTTAAGGGTATCAAAAGATGAAAGAGAAATTTCTGTTAAAGAGCTTGTAGACTTTGCCGTGTCCAAAGATGCGAATGCATGGACCAGCTTTTTAATCTATAGAGATTTGAGGAGCCGCGGATACGTGGTTCGCGAAGGATTTGGGTTTGGCGTAGATTTTAGAGTATACGATAGAGGCGAATACGGCTCCAAGTCAGCAAAGTACGTTGTATGTGGCTTGAATGAAGGCACGAAGAGGCCTATTAAGGAGCTGAGTGAGATCGTAAGCCAAATAACAAGAATGGGAAAGGAAGCAGTCCTTGCAGTCATAGAAAGGCGAGGAGAAGTCATATATTACAAGATTCAAGGTTGGAAGCCCTATAAGGATTAGTTCTAGTCAAACTTAATACTAAAGGATCACAGAAAATGATATAGATGGCGAAGATAGTAGCTGTCATAGGGAGAAGTGGCTCTGGAAAGACTTCTACAATAGAGTACCTAATATCCAATCTTAGCGTAGAAGGTTTCAGCATAGGTTGCATCAAACATGTTCATGAACAAGATTTCACTATTGATACAAAGGGAAAGGATACATGGAGGTATGCTGAAGCTGGGGCTAAGACAATTGCAGTCATAGCTCCAACAGAAGTTGACATAATAAGGAAAAAGGAAAATCAAAGAATAGAGTTGGAAGAGACGATCAAAAAGATAGAAGAAAGATTAGACATAATATTCCTGGAGGGCTTTCATTCTCTTATTGCTAAGAGAATCGATGTTTTCAAAATAATAACGGCGGAGAACGAGGAAGATTTGGAAACGACTTTGAAGGGCACAGTTCATCCGATAATAGCTATTACTGGCAAGGTTGCAAAGCTCAAGCCAAAGAACTTGAATCTGGAATTTCCCATAGTGGACATTTATGGCGAAGGAAAAAGGTTAGTCCAACTGGTCAAGAAAGCAATAAAATGATACTTTGAGGATTTAAACCCCTTTCATTCTGCAAAGTTCAGACAAATGCTTCCTGACCTGCTTCTCCATCTCTCTATCTGAAATCGCGGTCACCCTACCTTTAGAATACTGCTTCTCAACCCATTCATATATCTTCTTTACTTGTTGATTGTCTTTGTTTATCTTATTGTTTCCGTTTAATCGAAAGTGTCGATTGACCCAGAAGACTATGCCAGCCACACCAGAGTATGGTGTAATGACGATTTCAGGAGGTCTGCCCAATATCTTCTCTGTATCAAAAGGCAGGTACATCTCCGAACCCTTAAGTATGCCGTCAGCGTGCACCCCTGCCCTTGTTAGAGTAAAGTTCTTTCCTATAAACGGATAGTATGAGGGAATTTCATAACCTATGCTCTCATAGAAGTCTGCTATCTCGCTTATTACCTTTGTATCCATTCCATTGCTTGTACCCTTCAATTGAGCATACTCTATGACCATAGCTTCAAGGGGGGTATTCCCGGCCCTCTCACCAATCGACAATAGGGTGCAGTTGTTGTAGGTGCAACCATAAAGCCAAGCCGTAGTAGCGTTGATAACTCCTTTATGAAAGTCGTTATGACCATGGAATTCGAGCCTATCATGTGGCAATCCTGCATCATGAATGAGTCCATGCACCATCTTGGGTATGCTTCTTGGCAGTGCCGCATCAGGATAAGGTAGACCAAAGCCCAAAGTATCGCTAAGACGCACCTTGACAGGGAGATTATACTTCTCTTCTAGCCTGATAAGATGCTTTACGAAGGGCAAGACTGTACCGTAGAAGTCTGCTCTTGTGACATCTTCCAAATGGCAACGTATGGCTATGCCTGATCTGAGAGTCTCCTCACACATTTCAATATATTTCTCTATGACTTGGCTTCTGCTTAAACCGAATTTATGAAGAATATGATAATCCGAAATGGAGACAAGCATGCCTGTCTCTTCCAACTTCATCTCCTTTATCAATTGAAAATCTTCTTTCTTAGCCCTCATCCATCCCGTGACTTTTGGATATTCGTAGCCTTTCTCTCTGATTTCTTTTATGGCTAGTTTATCCCTTTTTGTATAGGGAAAGAATTCGCTCCATCTTATGATGCCCTTTGGACCGCCGAGTCTATGCAAAAGGTCGAAAATGGTTACCATCTGATCAACGGTATAGGGTTCTCTAGCCTGTTGCCCATCTCTGAAAGTAGTATCTGTTATGTAGATCTCATTAGGCATGTCCATAGGAACGGTTTTGTAATCCCAAACCATCCTTGGTATTTCGCCAGAGGGGAAGATATCCTGGTATAGTTCAATCTTGTCTTCTATATTAAGGCCCGATGAGGATTTCTGCATTGCATTCCCAATTCAAAGGTAGCAAATAAACTATCCTAAATATTTTTTCATATTGATTTCAACATTCTTTGAAAACCATTTGATTCTTTTCGTTTTCCTTTTCCTATTTCGCTTTTATCAGAACATTTTTTCTGATTCTGATGAAGATTTTTCTTATCCTTTTACAACACCTATAGGTACAAGCCTCGCCACTTTTGTTGCTATCCCTACTTTGTGGGAGACTTCGGCTACTGCGTCCACATCCTTATAGGCTTCTGGAGCCTCTTCAGCGACTCCTTTCCAGCTGGCAGCCTCGATAAGAATTCCTCTACTCTCAAGCTTCTTCTTGATCTCACTTGAAGGGTATGCTCTCATAGCTGCCGCCCTCGACATCATCCTTCCAGCGCCATGGGCTGTAGAGCCGAAGCTAAGCATCATAGCCTTGGAAGTACCTACTAAGACCCAGCTAGAAGTTCCCATAGAACCCGGTATGAGCACTGGTTGGCCTATGTCTCTGTAAGCTTCTGGTATATCTGAACTCCCAGGAGGGAATGCTCTAGTGGCCCCCTTTCTATGCACAACCACTTTCTTCTTTTCACCATTTACATAATGCTCCTCTAGCTTTGCAATATTATGAGCCACATCATATACAAGCTTCATATTGAGGTCTTCTTCTGAAGCTTTGAATACCTTTTCAAAGACCTTTCTAGTCCAGTGGGTTATCATCTGGCGGTTTGACCATGCGAAGTTTAGAGCCGTAGCCATGGCTTTCTTGTAGTCCTCAGCTTCTTTTGAATTGTTGGGAGCACAAGCAAGCTCTCTATCAGGGAGATGGATATCATATTTACGCACAGCACCCTCCATGACCCTCAAGTAATCACTGCATACTTGATGTCCTAAGCCTCTCGAGCCTGTGTGAATAAGCACTACAACTTGACCAGATTGCGTGATGCCGAATCTATTCGTAGCCTCCTTATCGAATATTTTATCAACCGATTGCACTTCAAGGAAATGGTTTCCAGAGCCTAGGCTGCCTAGCTGTGGTGCTCCTCTTGACTTGGCTGTTGATGAAACTTTGCTCGGATCAGCTCCCTTCATTGTACCGTTCTCTTCACAAAACTCAGCATCCTCTTCCCATCCATAGCCATTCTGGATAGCCCATCTTACACCATCGCTGAGTACTTGATCCAATTGACCTAAGCTCAACCTTATCTGACCCGTGCTTCCCAAACCGGAAGGAACGGCTCTGAAAAGTTCTCTTAGCAATTCTCTGAGCTTTGGTCTAACTTCTTTCTCAGTGAGATTAGTTCGAATGAGACGAACACCACAATTTATATCATAACCAACGCCGCCTGGAGATATTACTCCTGTATCAACATCTGTAGCGGCAACCCCTCCTATGGGAAAACCATACCCTTCATGGCCGTCCGGCAGCACTATAGCATGCTTGTAGACTCCTGGCAGGTAACTCACGTTCACCGCTTGGTCTATAGTTCTATCTGTGAGCATCTTGCTGAGCAATTTTTCATCGGCATAGATGGATACTGGTACTCTCATCCCCTCCTTTGCATTAGTTTCTATTCTATGCTCTACTTCGCTTATCTTGTTTATTGGGTATCGGGATTGAAGAACCATTATTCTTATCACCTGAAAGAAGGAAAATCAACCATTTTTAAGCCTTTTTTGCATTATAAGTATTTCTATAGAGTTCTTTCGAATCGTACTCGCCGAGCATAACTATTCTGATTCGCAATCGTCCCATTTTTGTGAACTGGATATATCAAATCTTGGGAATTAGGACAAAGATTTATTTATTCCTCCGTTAGCTAGTTTTATAGCCTTGCCTGATGAAAAACTTGAGGAAATAGAAAAAAAGATAAGTGGACTTTGTAAGAAGGTCAACAAAAGGATCAAGGAATTGGGTGATGTAGATATGATGACATATCGTTCAGACCCAGTAATCAAAGAATTGCAGGGCGAAATATGTAAAATCTACCGTGAGGCTGTGGCAATATGCAAGACTTATGGAGAAGCTTCAAAAATCTGTAAACTCTTCATGAATGAACCCGGCTGCCTAACTCAATTGATGCTATCTGAAGAAGTTACGTGCCCCGTTGAAGGATAACCCTATGCCATAATAGAACCAATTTTTCAAAGGCTCATTTATTCTTAGTATAGATGTTCCAAATACGATAGCCTTCACTATGTATAGATCCTTTGACATCCATTATCCAAAAGAAGTAGTTCTTCACTCTAGTTTTCCGTGTTTTGCTTCAAAATTTGCGTTGTAAGTTCGTTTATCTTCATCATCCGTTGTGAAGGTAAAGCCTTTTGGGAAGGTAGCCCCATTTAATCGTTTCCAAGCCTTTTTGAAATCATCTTCTCGATCATCCATCCAACAGATGATGTAATGATCAGAAGTTCCTGCAGGTGATGATATGTAATCGATATTCCCCATATAGGGGAAGAAATCCTGTATTGTACCTTTGAACTTTTCGCTTTTCTCATCTTTAATAATTGTAAGCTTTCTGGCCTTGATTACAGCAAAAGCTTTTCTTTCACGTTGGGACCTCTCCTTATAGAAGACAATGACGGGTTTCTCCCAAGAGAATTCCATATTCAACACCTCCTTTCTAAAATAAGATTCATAGGATTTAAGATTTATTGCTTCAAAGAGTTTTTAATAAGCATCTTATACCTGCCATCTATGAGTGAGGCATCATTCACGGATGAGGCATCCAGATTAGCCCTAAAGTACTCTTTATTTTACGGCGGTAAGGTAGAGATGACTCCAAAGGTTCCAGTTCGAGATTTGAACGATTTTTCGATATGGTATACGCCAGGCGTGGCCGCAGTTTCAGTAGCCATCAAGAAAGATAAGGAACTCTCATACGACTATACATGTAGATGGAATACCATAGCGATAATAACCGATGGCAGCAGAGTGCTAGGATTGGGGGACATAGGCCCCGAGGCATCCATGCCTGTGATGGAAGGTAAAGCCCTGATATACAAGTACTTGGGAGGTGTAGATGCCATACCATTGCCGATAAATGCCTATGAGCCAGATAGGTTGATAGAAGTAATCAAAAGCCTACAGCCTGCATTTGGAGGCATAAATCTCGAGGATATTGCTTCACCGAAGTGCTTCCATATTGTTGACAAGCTTAGAGAAGAGATGAAGATACCTATATGGCACGACGATCAACAGGGGACGGCTGGTGTCACTTTGGCGAGTCTGATAAATTCACTGAAGCTGACTGGGCGCAAATTAAAAGGAACTAGAATCGTACTCTTTGGAGTCGGCGCAGCGAATATAGCAAATGCCAAGCTCATAATGACGGCAGGAGCTGACCCAGGAGACCTGATACTAATAGATTCGAAAGGGACTCTCCATTCAGGACGAGAGGATATGGCTGAATTGAAGACAAAACATCGCTGGAAGTATGAGCTTGCAATGAAGACAAACAGAGAAGGAGTTTCAGATGATTTTGTTGAAGCTTTTGATGACGCGGATGTCATAATTTCTGCATCTACACCTGGTCCCAATGTTGTAAAGAAAGAGTGGATAACAAGAATGAATGACAAATCCATTGTATTTGCACTTGCAAACCCCATTCCTGAGATATGGCCGTGGGAGGCTAAAGATGCTGGTGCTTACATAGTCGCTACAGGCCGCTCGGACTTCCCAAATCAAGTTAACAATAGCCTGATATTTCCTTCGGTGTTTAGAGGAGTACTAGACGTTAGAGCAAAGGCTATCGTTGATGGGATGATAATAGCAGCTGCAGAAGAATTGGCTAAGTATGCAGAAGAGGAAGGATTGGACAGAGATTACATAATCCCAACAATGACAGATTGGGAGGTCTATCCAAAAGTTGCGGCCACAGTTGGCGAGAAGGGAATAGCGCTGGGTCTAGCCAGAAGAAGAATTTCTAGGGACGAGATTTATGCAAAAGCTACGGGAATAATAGAGAGGTCAAGGAAGCTGCTAACCTCCTTGATAAAAGCCCAAGTCATACCCTTACAACCAAGTTGAATGTTAGCGTCTTTCAGGAAAGAATTTTAAGCTAAGATAGGATCAATAGTGCTTAGAGGTAAGACTTTGGCAAAATGTGAGAAGTGTGGGGCTGAACTTCCTGAAGGGGCAAGATTCTGTCCTAGTTGTGGAGCTCCTGTGGGCAAGACGGTGAAGGAGGAGTTCAAAGTCTCCTCCGAAGACCTTGTCAAGAAGGTCAAAGACCTTATCAAAGAAGGAAATGTTACAAAGATCATAGTCAAGAACGAAGAAGGCAAGACTCTACTCGAGATGCCTGTTACAGCTGGAGTGGTAGGAGTCATTTTAGCGCCTTGGTTGGCAGCTCTGGGAGTAATAGCGGCGCTGGCTACAAAGTGCACTATATCTGTCGAGAGAAGAGGGTGAATGAAAGTTAAAGATGACAAATAGTTCTATTAAGGGACCCTTTCTGTTTATCAATAATCTTCAAATTGGATGGTCTAGGACCAGTTTCTAAGAAGCTGGGTGAGCAGACGGACACCGACACCCGTAGCCCCTCTTGGAACGTAGGTTTTTTCGATGCTACCCTCTTGCGTGTGCGCAGTTCCGGCTATATCAATATGAACCCAAGGATAGTTGCCAACAAATTTGTTGAGAAAAGCCGCCGCTGTGATTACGCTGCCAGCCCTTCCTCCAGTATTCTTCATATCTGCAATTTCACTCTTTATTTGCTCAGAGTAATCTTTCCACAGGGGGAGTTGCCATACTCTTTCTCCACTAGATTCAGCAGCATCTATGACTTTTTTCCCCAAATCTTGATCGTTTGTTAGCATACCACTTGCATGAGTACCCAAAGCGACACTACAAGCTCCAGTCAGAGTTGCCATATCGATAATTGCCTGAGGTTTGTAGTTTGTTGCATAGGCTATAGCATCAGCAAGAATCAA
>CAYMHC010000014.1:13018-14268 GCA_964390155.1 uncultured Nitrosopumilales archaeon | reverse complement strand
CTACAGGCACTACCGCAAGCCATGTCTCCGACATAATAGGAGAAAAGGGGATAATATTCTGTGTTGAGGTTTCTCCCAGGGTGGCAAGAGAACTCATGGAGAGATGTGTAAAGCATAGAAAGAACATGATACCCATAATCGAGGATGCAAGAAAGCACGAGAATTATCATTCTATTTTTGGCTATGTTGATCTAGTCTATTGCGATATAGCCCAGCCAGATCAGACAGAAATAGCTATTGCCAATTGCAGGCATTTCCTGAAGAAAAATGGCCATCTATTACTGACTGTCAAATCGAGAAGTATAGACGTAACAAAGAAACCTTCTGAAGTCTTCAAAAAGGAGGAAGAGAAGCTTGGAAAGGCAGGCTTTAAAGTAGAGCAGGTCATAGAGCTTGAGCCCTTCGACAAAGATCATGCCTTTATTCATGCTGTTATGGAATAATGGCCAGATGCTCAAAATTAATCAGGCCCAAGGTTACATTTTGCGATCTGAACTCTCAAGAATCTATTTCTAAAAAAAGGTGGGATTAGAGCCTAACTGCCGCAGAGTTGATCATGGTAACTTTTCGACTATTTTTACGAAATCAGCTTGTGATAAGGCCTTGAGGGTCGTGGTGCGGACGTTGCCTAAGCTTCCTAGAGCTAGCATAGCAGAAGCTAATGCCTCATCACTTGGAAACTCTGCCATCCCTACAGCGTCATATTGACCAAAAGTGAAGTGCATGGCTTGCCATTTTCCGCCTGCCTTTTCAATGAGAGCTTTGCTTGTTGAGAGTCTCTTAGGAAGGTCCCTGATAGTCTTTATTCCTTGATCCGTCCAGTTTATCAGGATAATGTATCTAGGCATTCTTCATCGAGTTTTACCTATCAGCTCTATATAAATAAGGTTTGCCACAATCAGTTTTAACTCTAGAGCCCATGACAAGGAGGGTTTGAAGCCGAAGTTCAACATTACATTTTGTTGAATCAGAGGACCAGACTCAGAAGGTTGAATATAGCATATGATTTCCAACATTTTGGAGAGCTTTGATTTTTCATATATGATTCTATTGATTTTCAATATGGAAAATTTTTTCTGAGGCTACCTATTCAATTCCTTTATTATCTCCGTTATGACCGATGATGGCGCGTCTGTCTTTATTCCCTTAGAATTTATAGCACTTCTAGTAGCTCTATATCCCTTATCTCTCATAGAATTGATAATGTCGTTCAATCTTGGCACTTTCAACTGTAGTTTATCTGCTATCTT
>CAYMHC010000014.1:0-13008 GCA_964390155.1 uncultured Nitrosopumilales archaeon | reverse complement strand
ATCTTATCAGGAACGTAATAAGTCGGCGGCATGTCAGCTTCGTTCAATGAACTTCTTATCGCCTTCTCACAATCTCTAGTCAAATCTATGTTGTTCAACAAATAAGATAGGAAATTGCTGTTATGAAATTCTTTTATCCAAAGAGGACCAGCAAATCTAAAGATCTTTCCGCATTCATTGCAATTTTTCTCTATAGTTGAGCTTATTCTTCTACTGAAGCAGTTGAAGCAATGAAGTATATATCCCAGACTATCTCTTGTCTCATCAGCATAACTCGCTCCTGACGATATAGTAGCATAGATGCGAATGTAGTGCCTTGTGCTATGAGAGAACAAAGGACTGATGCCTAGATCTAATCTCATGGCCGAATGTGCTAAAGCACCTATCAACAGCCTAATCCCTATTTCATGGCAGTATTCAGTATTAAGTGAGTATCCAAAGTATTTCCGAGCAGAAACCTTTGGGTAGACTCCACATAAGACAGCAGTATCGGTAGCAGTTGCAGATATCATGCCCCCGTCTCTTACAGCTCTTGCTACGCAGTCTAGATAAGGAGCGGGAGAACCAAAGGGATCAATATCAACAATATCGAACCTATCTCTAGGAGATGAGTGCTCTATGAGAAAATGACAGACATCCAAAGTAGAGAAGGAACATCTATCATATACTCCGTTTATCGTGGCCGACGCCTTTGCATATTCCATAGCAACAGAGTTGAGATCGTTCATTAACACTTCGTCGATCTCAGGAACTTCGAGAGCGACTCTAACTCCCCTAGCTCCCACACCTGCTAGCGAGTCCGCCATTCTAATATGCCCAGAGAGCTTTCTAGCTATAGCCTTGTAGATTGATATCGATAAATCCCTGTTAAATTTGGCTTGAGGATTGTAAAATGCAGGCATCTTTGGAGGGGTACCAGACTCCATAGAGACTTTTGGCACCAGTAGGGTTGTTTTACCTTCCAATATATTCATCGATGATTCATAAACGCACAAAGGACCCTCCACCTCATTTTACATTTATTATCCTAATTTAGCAAACTTAAATTGTATCTTAATAAAACAAAAAGTGTGCAAAGTTTAAGAGAATCGGTCAGAGTCTGGCTCATAACTGGCGACCCAGGAGTAGGCAAAACAACGGTTCTGACAAAAACCATGAACATCATGAGGAACTCTGGATACGCTTTAGGAGGCATGCTATGCAAGGAAGTCAGGGTAAAGAATGAGAGAGTAGGCTTTGAGCTGATGGATGTAGCCTCTGGTCAAAAGGGGGTATTAGCATCTACAAAACTCAATGCGGGCCCCAAGTTTGGCAAATATCGAGTAAATCTCATAGACTTGGCTGAGAAAGGAGCTAAGGGCTTGTTGAACGCTATAGATTTCTGTGACGTGATTATATGTGACGAAATAGGGCCCATGGAGCTCTTCAGCCCCGAATTCAGAAAGGCTGTGAAAGCTGTAGTGGAGAGTGGAAAACCGGTATTGGGTATTGTCCATAAGCGACTCAACGATCCCCTTATTCAAGACATAAAGTCTAAGCCTTTTGTTGAAGTTATAGAAGTCACTCATGAGAACAGAGAGAAACTTCCTGATTTATTAGCTGAGAGGGTGTCATTGAAGATCAAGGGTAAGAATCATGCAAACTAGAGAGAGTAAAATAGCCGGCGTGGACGAAGCAGGCAGAGGAGCCATATTAGGCCCCTTGGTAGTAGCAGGAGTATGTGTGAGAGAGGATAGACAGGAACAGTTAGTCAAAATTGGGGTCAGGGATTCTAAGCTATTATTACCACATAGAAGGGCCGATCTTTACCATCAAATCATGAACATAGCCTATAGTGTATCCGTAGTAAAACTTGAGCCCGAGCAGATAGACGAGTATGTTTTGAAGGGGAAGAAGTACAAGAGGCTAAATTACCTTGAAGCATTATCTATGGCAAAGATTATAGATTCTTTAGATGCTGAAATAGTCTATGTAGATGCATCTGATATTGATGTTGAGAGGTTCAAAAAAGACATTTTAGAAGCTTCACAAAGAAAGGTTGAGATAATCTCGGTTCATCATGCTGATAGGATTTATCCCATAGTTTCTGCGGCATCGATAATAGCTAAAGTAACTAGAGATCAAGAGATATCTGACTTATCCCAAAAATTTGGCGCTATTGGTAGTGGCTATCCTGCAGATGATAGGACTATAAGATTCTTGAGAGAATGGATCAAGAAATATGGCGATATCCCTTCCTTTGCCAGAAGGTCTTGGAAGACGGTAAAGAAGCTTTTGAATCTAAAGCTTAATGAAAATATGATAGAGTGATAGCACAGAATCCATTTCTAAAGTCAAATCGATCTAAAATAAAAGTCCTTATAGAGCGATTTTAGCTTCCATACTGAAAGAAATTTAAAGGGCTGGAAGGAAGATAAAGCAAGGATAGTTGCATGAAAGAAATTTGCCTAGGCTTTGAAGTTCATCAGCCCCTTAGGATAAAAGCTAACTTCTTCTGGGATAGTATGGGGTTTCAACCAGTGTCAAAGGGTGAATTGATCAAGTATTATTTTGATCAAACCCTCAATAAAGAGGTTTTTGAAAGAATAGCCAAGAAGTGCTACTTACCATCAAACCAGATATTACTTGAGCTTATAGATTCTTATAAAAGAAGCAACAAGAGGGTAAAGATTGCCTTCAGTCTCTCGGGCATATTCCTTGAGCAGTGCGAAATGTGGAACATGGATGTGCTAGATTCCTTCAAGCAGTTGGCTGATACAGGATGTGTTGAATTCTTGGATCAGACCTACTATCACTCTCTATCAAGTTTATGGCCTGAAAAAAGAGAGTGGCTTGACCAGATCAAGATGCATAGACAAGCCATGGGAGACTTGATAGGAGTAGAACCTACCTTCTTTGAGAATACAGAGTTTCTTTACAACAATGCAATAGCCAGATCTATTGAAGAACTTGGTTACAAGGGTATATTTACCGAAGGTATCGAAAGAATACTGGGTTGGCGCTCTCCAAACTACGTTTACCAACCAAAAGGCTGTGAAGAACTTCGCGTCTTAATGCGTAATTATAGGCTTACAGATGATTTTGGCTTTCGTTTCTCTGCAAGATGGTGGGAAGAATGGCCTTTAACTGCTAGAAAGTTTTCTTCATGGTTGGAAGCAACCCCTGGACAGTGCATAAACCTATTCGCAGACTATGAAACCTTTGGGGAACACCACTGGCCTGAGAGCGGGATCCACGAGTTTCTTAAACATCTTCCTCAAGAGATACTAAGCAAAGAGAGTTTGAGTATGGCAACACCAACAGAAATGGTAGAAAAGCACGAGCCAGTAGGAGAGATAGATGTAGGTGAGTTTAATAGCATTTCATGGGCGGATATTGAGCGAGATACGAGTTGCTGGTTAGGGAATACTATTCAATGGGCATTCTATAGATCTGTTATAGAGCTTGCTCCACTAGTAAAAGAATCAGATGATGAAGAATTAATGAAAATATGGAGATGTTTACAAATGAGCGACCATCTGTATTATATGTTTACAGCAGGAGGAGGCCCTGGAGAGGTTCATAGCTACTTCAGTCCTCATGGGAGCCCTTACAATGCCTTCATCAATTCTTTAAGCGTCATTATAGACTTCAAAGCAAGAGTCAGAGAGAGGATAATCGCAGCAAGCTTCCCCTTTGAGTTCCATGGTAAAGATTCTAGCAGAAGAATCTGGAGCCTTAAAGGTCTCATCAAAGCAATTGAAGATTCAGACGTAGATTCAATAAAATCCTATTTAGAGAAGGAGGAATTGAAAGAATGGATAATGGATTCTCTACAAGACCATGATTTAGCAAGAAAGTTTGAGGACATGAAATATCTATCGAAAGAGAGATTGAGAGAAAATCTTCATGATGCCTTGATCGAGCATTACGAAGAGCTATCCGAGCATAGGAGACTGGAAATAAAGCCAAGAAGGATGATGATCAAGGAATTCGCCGATGTTTCTGACAAGGCTCGCCACATATTGAGAAGATTGCCTTCTTGGAGGGCTTTCTGGTTTAACAGGGGCATTAGAGAGTTTACCGGGAATCATGCCATGAGCCTTGCAGAATTTTGCGATAATATCAAAATTGTAGAAACAGATTCTATAGAATTTCACGCTTATCGAGGAGATTTTTCAAAATGGATAAGAGATGGGCTAGGTGATGATGAACTTGCTGGAGAATTGGAAGAAGCGATCGATAAGGGTTGTCATGGAGTAGAGTTAAGGAATATCATATACGATGTTGTTAAGAGAAGACACGATGCATTGGTTAGAATTGCTAAGTAATCCCCTATCGAATAAAATGATGGGTGATCGATATCAAGATAGATTTCCACGTTCATACAAAGTGGTCGCATGATGCGTTTGGAGATTTGTTTGAGATTAGTAGATGGGCAAGATTCAAAGGGATAGATGCCATAGTTGTTACAGACCACAACACAGTTGCTCTTCATAAGATCGAAAATATAAACTCCATATTGTTCATCCCTGGCATTGAAGTAAAAACCGTTTTTGGGCATGTTTTGGGAGTTGATCTTCAAGACGATCTTGACATGAAACTGCTGGAAGAAAATCCTGTTGAAACCATACATGAAATTGGAGGCTTCTGTATTCTGGCCCATCCCTTTGATTCACGCGGTAATAGAAAGATGAAAAGAATAGAGGGCATCGATGCCGTAGAGGTCATAAACTCATCATCCTCATTATTCAACCTTAACCTTAAGCTGTCAAGAGCATATGCAAAGATGCTAGACCTACCAGAAGTTGCTGGAAGCGATTCGCACATCCCATCTGCAGTTGGAGATGCCTTTGTAGAGGTTGAAGACACAGAATTCTCCAACGCCATGAAATCGATATTGAGTGGTCGAGGTAAGGTTATGGGGAAATCCACTTCAATGGTAAATAGACTCAAGTTGAATCTATTTCGCATATCCAAGATTAGGTTTTAGAATTCTTCTAAGGGAGAAATGTTCGGCAGTTCAACGTTTAGATCTGTACCTAAATCTTCATCTACTTCAAGTTGAAAGGTTTTAGCTAAAGGATCGTAATCATTGAATTTTGTTTCTTTGAAGCCCGATGTCAACAGGATCGCTGTCAAGCCTTGTTTATCGCCCATGCTTATCCCGTATTGTATCTCAACAGAACCGTTGCCAAATAATGAGCCCAGTCTACTCACCGATGTAGCAACATCTTCGGTGGATACCTTCCCATCGCTCATTATGCAAAGAATAGCGTTGTGGGCTTTATCTGGCTCAGCTATCTGATTTACAGATCGACTTGCTTTCGCTACAGCTTCTTCTGTTGCTTCAAGAGATTCACAAACGCTCAAAATAGCATAGCCCTTTTGGTTTATTGTTTCAACGAACTTCTTCAAGCCGACCCCAATGTCCTTTCCTTCAGGAGGCTCTACAAATTTATTAAGCGCGGTCGATATCTTCTCATTCAAGAGAGCGTAGCTTTCTAGCATGGAATTTTTGGGGATGCTTTCCAGCAATGAATCGTTATCTATTACTATTACAGCGTCAGATAATTCTCTGATTTGTCTCAAGGCTACACCTGCGTAGAAGTGCTTGTTCTTCTCGAACTTGAAGGGCATGGCTACTATGCTAATGACAGTAGCTTTGCTCTCTTTGGCTACTTTTGCCATTAGAGGAGATAGCCCTGATCCGGTGCTACCCCCCAAGCCCGATATAATGAATACGTACTTTGAATCAGCCAAGGTTTTTCTTATCTTATCTATATGGCCCATTGCCATACCTCTTACGGACGAAGGTGATGGAGATGAACATACATCTGAAGCAATCAGCATCTTATCTCCTAGAGGAGAGTGGCTGAAGTCGTGATCATCACAGCTTACGTATATGAAATTCTCGACAAGGGTGCTAGTGCGGTGAAGATAAGAAAGGATGCGGCAACCAGCGCTCCCTATCCCCAAAGCGGATATACCCATCCCGCTAAAGCGAGCTTTGATATCCTTTAATAATGAAAGGGAACGAACGAACTCCAAGCTAGGTCAGACATCATAGGTTAGCTATTTTCCAAATTAATCTTTGCATGATTAAAATGTTAAACCATAAGTTCCAAAAATTTGACCCATAATCATCGAATATCTACGAATACATCATTCATACAGTATACCTGTGAGCTTTTAAAGCCCCAACTAGCTAGACACAAATAGATATAACATCCCAACCATATTAAATAATGATATTAGTAGTGAAAAAAGGAAGCTAAAATTGATAGCATGTTTCGTCTCTTAGGTGAACTTAATTGAGCAGAAAATTTTTCATAAAATACTTTGGTTGCTCTGCCAACAAGTCCGATACCGAAGCTCTAATAGGGCTTCTTGAAGATGCAGGCTATTCTTTGACTAGTCTGAAAGAAGCTGAGTATATATTGATAAACACTTGCGGAGTGAAGCAACCCACCGAGGATAGAGTAATTTCTACTTTGAAGAAAATTTCAGCTCTTAATAAGAAGTTGATAATTGCAGGTTGCCTTCCGAGTATAAATTTTGAGGGAGTCAGAAAGGCCGCGCCGAATTATTCTGCGATGCTAGATCCAAGGTCCATTCATCTGATAGTCCAAGTTATGAAAAGAATCGAAGAAGGGCACCACAACCTATTGTTCTTCTCGGATGAACCAACCATCAAGCCTTCTTTACCAAAGCATCTTCTTGATCCAGTTACAGGCATCGTCCAAATAGCTGAAGGTTGCCCCATGGCATGCACCTATTGCTGCACAAGGTTTGCAAGAGGCACTACATACTGCTACTCTGACTATGAAATAGTGAACGAAGCTAATCGTTTGATAGAAAAAGGTTGCAAGGAGATATGGATAACCTCCCAAGACAATAGCATTTATGATTTTAAAGGGGTAAGGCTACCAGACCTTCTCAAAAAGATCTGCAAGATCGAGGGAGAATTCTTTGTTAGGGTAGGGATGATGAACCCTTTTCGCACGAGGATAATATTGGGAGATTTAATACAATCCTATCTCGATGATAAGCTGTACAAGTTCTTGCATTTGCCTTTGCAGTCCGCAAGTACAAGAATTTTAGGACTTATGAATAGATCTTACTCACCAAACGATGTTGTAGGGATAGTAGATAGATTTCTAGGTTCCTTCCCTTCTTTAACGTTGTCCACAGATGTGATCGTAGGCTTCCCTACAGAAGATGATGAAGATTTTGAAGATACGATTAGGTTCATTCAAAAGATAAAGCCAGATATTGTCAACATATCGAAGTTTGGTGCTCGTCCTAATACAGAGGCATCTAAACTTAAACGATTACCTCGCGAGATAGTGGATAAAAGATGCAAAGAGCTAGTTCAAATGGCAAAAGAAACATCTTATGGGAAGAACTTAAACTGGATTGATTGGGCTGGTAGATGTTTGATAGACGAAAAAGGTAAACAAGATGGTTCATGGGTAGGAAGAAATTTTGCTTACAAACCCATAGTAGTGAAAAGTGACCAGAATTTACTGGGGAGATTCGTTGATGTTGAGATAGTAGAGGCAACGAGTAATTATCTACTAGCTGAGCTCGTTTGATGTATACTCGAACTGAAATTATTCATCGATTTTCGATTCAAAGCCTTTCAGATTGCTTTCAGTTGCTTAACTGTAGGAGGTCTAGCCTTCCTTAATACTCTATAACCACAGATGCACTTTATCTCAGGCAATTGAGAAAGCTTCTCAGCAGTAACCCTAGTGCCACATCTAACACACTCATAAACGACTCCTCCAAAAATCTCCTTCTTTTCCTTAGATTCGCTCAATACAATCAGACTTTGCAACCACTACTATTTGAAATTTACTTTGATTTCTCAAACCCCATGGCTCTCATGCGTATAAGTAGGTAGACAAAACCAATTATATCTGGGATAGAGAGTTTCGTTCTTCCTTTCTTTCTTCCCAAGAAGAATATTGGAACTTCCTCTATTGATAATCTCAGTTTGTAGTATAAAAAAAGGCTCTCTATCTGAAAGGAGTAGCTCTTACTGCTCAGAGTGAAGTCAAGTAGAGAATTGACAGCCCTTTTGCTTAAAGCCCTGAAGCCACTAGTAGCATCTTTCTTTTTTATCCCTAGCGTCAATCTTACCATTAAGTTCGCAACCCTGCTCATTAGTTTGCGATGCCAAGGCCATGACACAGAGCCTCCACCTCTAATATACCTGGAGCCAAGGACTACGTCATATCCTTCAAGAATGCCCTCAACAAGGTTTGACAAGTATTGAGGATCATGTGAGAAATCAGCATCCATTTGTACGATTACGTCGGGGGAAAGATCAGAGCGACACCATTTCAAGCCGTCAGTGTACGCTGAGCCTATTCCAAACTTGCCCGACCTGGATAGGAGGTGAACATGATCATTAACTTTGGTAATATCCTTAACTAGATATCCTGTCCCATCTGGGCTATTATCATCCACAACGAGTATGTGCAAATCATAAGCGCTATGAGAAAGATTTCTAAAGACTGCATCTATGAGAAGGCACACGTTATCACGCTCATTATAGGTTGGCAAAAGTACTGCTATTTTCTTCATTATTATCATCTCAAGAGCTAGTTTCAATGGCATCTTTGACAGAGGATGCTATGAAAGAAACTTCTTTCTGGTCGAGCCCAGGATGGACTGGTAATGATAATACATGCTCGGATGCCCAGATGGTTTTAGGAAGAGATTCATTACCATAGCCAAGTTTCTTGTAGAACTGGGTTTTATGTAAAGGAGTTCTATAGTAGACGGTAGCGCCTATGCCCTTTTGATTGAGGGTTTTTAATATCGTGTCACGATTCTTCTCCAAAGAGACAGTGTAAAGATACCAGTTATACATGCAATCATTTCTTTCTCTCGGCAAGACCATTCCTTCCAAGCCATCAAGATACTCCGATAGCGTCTTTGCATTCTTTCTTCTTTTCTCCAAAAATGAATCAATCCTTTTCATCTGAGCGTTTATCAAGGCAGCTTCAATTTCAGGCATTCTTAAGTTTAGACCTAAGACCTCCAGTTCGTGAGCGATGTCCATGCCATGGTTTCTGATCTTCTTCAGTTTGTCGTATATATTATCATCATTAGTCGTTATGGCACCTCCTTCACCACATGTCGCAACCTTTGTAGCGTAAAAGCTGAAGCAACCAAGTTTACCCATCGAACCAGTTAGATTTCCATCGTATTTAGAGCCCAAAGATTGAGCGGCATCCTCGATTATGAACATATTATGCTTTCTTGCCAATCTATTGATAGAATTCATATCTGCGGGATGGCCATAAAGATGGACAGGTATTATCACTTTTGATCTATCATTGATCCTTCTTTCGAGGTCATCTACATTGATAGTATAGTCATCCAAGTTTATGTCGACAAAGACCGGTTTTGCGCCTCTCGCAAGAACTGCATTGGCAGTAGCAACGAAAGTGAAAGAAGGCATTAGGACTTCATCACCATGTCCTATATCCAATGCGACTAGGGAGGCGATTAATGCAGAAGTGCCAGAATTCACAGCTATGGCATGCTTCACACCAACAAATTTGGCAAAACTCTTCTCAAATTCTCTCACCATAAGACCTCCATCAAAACTAGAGTCCGTAAGCTTCCCACTGTGTAAAACTTTCATTACCTCTTCCTTCTCTTCAGCTCCTATCAAGGGCCTGTTGATGGTAATCAAGATGACCAATCTGCACTAGATAGTGCATTTAATTAAATATAGTGAATGAAATTGAAGATAGCAAACTTTTTTTATGCAAACGCACAGAGCATTGTACGATAGATTTGAAATTGATAAATCTCTCTAACGAAGAAGAGAAGATCAAAACAATGTATAGAATAATCTGCCTTGCTTCATTCATCATCATTATTACAGTTACAATCTACGGCATAGTTACTGCTGCAATTCTAGACATAGACGTTATTGGAGAGACCTTTGTCAATGTTGAGTTCCCCCCTATAGTTTTCCCGTTCTATGCCAAGCCAATAACTTGGTTCATGGCATCAATGATAGTCTTCTGGTTTTCGCTTCTCGAACTAGAAAAGGAAATGATATCAAAATTCTCCAAATTCAAAAGACAACTATTCAAGCTTATTGCTTTCTTTGTAGGAGCTATGACTCTGTACGAGGTTTTGTTCAACTTCACTCTTTGGGGAAGCTTGATGGCCGCCAGTGAAATATTGGGTGAACTGAATCCTGACGTACTTCTCAACATTTACCCTAATCCTGAGGTGTCTTGGAACCTCGTCTTTGCCACGAAGATGTTTCTTTTGATAACCATCATCTCCTTCTACACCTACTACTTCCTCAGAAGAATAGAATCAAGAAGCTAAGAACAATCTAAAGAAATTAGAAGAAAACATTCTTAAAAGACCTCTAATCATGGCATTAACTCGAATCGGCAGAGCCAAAGACCTCTAGTAGTTCATGCTTGTCCTTGAAATGGGACCTTACCGGAGCCATTATCCCATCAATAGCCTTCGCAACCCCTGACTTCAAGTCTGCTGGATGAAGCTTTCGTTCTTTGTAGGCTTTTTCTAGATCGTAAAAATTCTCAAAATTTATATTGCCACCAAATTTAGCGGGTCTATATATTTCCAAAGAACTAAATTCATGAAAGATTATTTGCTTCGCTATCTCTAAGATAGGATTGTAATCTGTAATGCCTTCTGGGCACCATGCCTTCTGCAGCTTCCTCTCTATTTCATCGACATCATCATGAATGAATATGCAGGTGAAAGGCTTGGATTTGCTCATCTTGCTCGAGAAGACCATGTCAAGTTTTGAATTCTCATCTAACCCTGAGCGGGAGGGCTCAGACAATCCAGGCAAGAGGCTATGATGGATAGCTATCGGCACCTTCCACCCTAACTTTGGGAATACCTCCCTAACAAGCATGTGGACTTTACGCTGATCCATACCGGCATGGGCTATACTGATATTCATGGACTTGATGTCTATAGCCTGCATAGGGGGATAGAGGTACTGAGCAAAATCCAGCTTATCTTTCTTGCTTCTTCCCATTATGGTCAAGCACCTAGTATTTCTTGCCAATGTTATATGCTTCGAAAATTTTACCAAATCCTTCCAATATTCATCATTTTCTCTGTATAGCTCTGATCCATGAATTACCTCAACTCCGGGACAGAAGAACTTGAAGGCTTCCTCATAATACTTAGATGCTATTCTTATCTTGTCCCAATCTCCACCGAATTTGTTGTTGATGTAGCTATGCCAATCAGCTAAGAATACTCTGCAATCAATCCCCGCTCTTATTAGATCGTTGATCTTGAATCCAGAGATTAACAAACTGCCAATGTGCATGAGCCCGGATATCTCAAATCCTATGTAATGCCTGGGATGCTCCTCACTTTCCAACAATGATCTCAGATCGTCTGTTGTAACTACTTCCTCTGTTGGCGATCTAACGATTAGATCGATCTTCTCCTCTATATCCATAGCCAGTACCTATTTTATCAATTATAAAAATCGATATCTCGAATGTTAAAATGCTTCTTAAAGGTCGACGTAAGTATTTATTGCACTTTCTTTGTTCTTATCAAAAGGTTCTGACATGAGAGAATACGACTTGATATCGATAGGCACTGGCTCGGCCATGAACGTTGTAGACATTGTAATCCAAAGGAATCCGAAAATCAAGATTGCCGTAATAGATAAGGATGAGCCGGGTGGTATTTGTTTGACAAGGGGATGTATACCATCAAAGATATTGCTATATCCCGCGGAGTTGGTAAGAACAATAGAAAGAGCAAGAGAATTTGGCATAGACGTTGATATCGAGAAGATAAATTTTCGGATGATTATGGAGAGGATGAGGACTCTGATATACGAGGATATAGGAGCGATAAAAGGGGGGCTTTCCACTTCTAAGAATATCGACTACTATCCTTCTGTGGCCGAATTTGTTTCACCGTATACGCTAAGGGTTGATGTTGCTACTGTAAAGTCAAAGATGATATTCTTGTGTACAGGATCGAAGCCCATAATACCTGCAATAAAAGGTCTGGAGAAAGTAGGTTATCTTACAAGTGATACAGTGCTGAAAATGGAAAGACTACCCCAAAGCATTGCCGTTGTGGGTGGAGGATACATAGCTGCAGAATATGCCTATTTCTTTTCAGCAATGGGATCAAAGGTTACTATCATTGGCAGGAATCCCCAGTTCCTCCCTGAAGAAGAGCCAGAAATATCGGCTTTGGCCAAAAGGGATTTGGAAGAGCATATGACGGTTCTTACTAATCATGAAGTGCGTGAAGCAGAAGAGACTTCCACGAGCAACAAAAAGCTCGTTGCTGTTAACAGAAGTAGTGGAGAAAAGAAAGTAATAGAATCAGAAGAAATACTGATTGCTGCTGGAAGAGGCCCAAATACGGATATACTTCACCCTGAAAGAGCGGGAATAGAAACGGACAAAGAGGGATGGATCATAGTCAATGATTATCTGGAGACATCACAACCTAATGTTTGGGCTTTCGGCGACGCAAATGGCAAATATCCTTTCAAGCACAAGGCTAACTACGAGTCGTTGGTTGCATATTATAATGCTGTTTTGAAATGGAGGGTAAAGGTTGACTACCATGCTGTGCCTCATGCGGTTTTCACATATCCTGAAATCGCGAGTGTAGGGCTTAGAGAGAAGGAGGCGATAGAGAAATACGGCAGTGATAAGGTGCTAATCGGGATACGCAGATATCAGGACACTGCGAAAGGAAAGGCCATGGGGGTAAAGGACTGCTTTGTAAAGGTTATCGTCGAAGATGGTACCATGAAGATTCTTGGGGCGCACATTGTTGGACCTTATGCTGCTATTCTTATTCAAGAAATCATAAATCTAATGTACACGCCTGAGCAAAGCGCAAAGCCGATAATTAATGGAATGCATATTCATCCCGCTCTAAGCGAGGTCGTAGATAAAGCTTTTTACTCTCTCATGCCACCAGAGCAGTATCATCATATGATCGAGCAGCATTATA
>CAYMHC010000013.1:0-15564 GCA_964390155.1 uncultured Nitrosopumilales archaeon | reverse complement strand
TAGATCCATCCTTTTTTGGGGTTCGATTAACATAGAATCAATTGTCTGCAATTTATTTAAACTCATTAATAAAATCTTCCATATGCCTCATTTAATTCTTTCAATAATATTCTTTGCCATTCGGGAAATCCTTCGGGCCCTTCAGGATAGCTGAGATTATGTGCAATTAACTTTCTACTTTTGTTCACAATCGATCTCAATCCCAAAGCCAACCTGGGACTGAACAAAGCCCAGAGGACTCTGCTTGGTGTGAGTTCTGTGGCGCGTTGAAATTCTGGGTGTTTCCTTTCAGTGATTTTCTGAATATCTTCTTCAGAAACAAAATGTTTCAATCCATAGTTCAATTGACGATTTGATAAGGTCTGCATGAATCTTCTTAGGACTTCAAAACTGGCCATTCGATATCCATAAATTTTCATATATTCATAATTATAATTCCAAAGACCTTTCTCACTCACATCTTCAGATTGTAGAGCCTTAACAATGGTTCTGCCTAAGATTGTACTGCCATAAATTGCTGGCCCCATTCCTCCAGCATCGATTGGTCTTGGCATCCAGGCCGCATCCCCAACAATAGCATAACCGTTTGCAACCATGCAATCATTTTGTCTTCTTACCGGAACCTGCCAATTGCTTTTTGCATTTCCTATATCTTCTTCTCCGTCAGCAAGTCGAGGATTCCTAATTGCGAGATTTTTCTTCACGAAACCATCAATCAAACTCTGCAAATTATCTTGTTTACCTAACATTTTATTCCTTTTTTCTAGAAATCTTTGCTGAAATCCGATTCCAATGTTCGCTTTATTCTCTCCCTTTGGAAAGACCCAAGCATATCCTCCGGGTGCAAGAATTTGGTCAAAATGAATTAAAGCAAAATTTTGATCAAAGTATGTTGGATCGTCACTGCCCTTCTCGAAGTAAAGAATGTATCTGCCTACAGATTCCAAGTCATATTCTTTGTTTATTTCTCTTTCTATGTAACTTCTGACAGGTAAGTGAATTCTTAATCTGGAAGCTGAACCTGAGGCATCTATCACAACTTTTGCAGTTTTTTTGAAAGCTGAGCCATCGACTAAATCCCTTCCCTCTACACCTTTCACAAAACTATCTTCATAGTAAAGTCTTTCAGCAGAAACCTGAAAAGCAAATTCCACTCCAAGTTCCTCAGCATCTTTTAATTGTCTTTTAGCCAACAATTTTCTATTCAGAATATAACCTGATCCTTCGAACAAAATCGAAGTTTCATGATCAGGAGAGTAAAGCATTACGCCTTTTACAAGATGTTCGATTTCCGGACTTCCATACGGTATTCCTAGTTCATTTGACAAATAGTCGATACTTTTCTTACTTACAGCATCTCCACATGTCCATCCTGAAGAAGTCTTTTTTCCTACTTCTTGTCTTGAATTTCTATCGATGACCAAAATTCTTAAATCTTGATTAGAATATTTTGAAGCTGCAGTAGCGGTTATCATTCCTGCAATTCCTGCTCCGACAACAATTACATCGTAATCTGTTTTCATTGATTTAATGACGAATTCAATCCGTTTAAAAACTATGCGTTGATAAGAATCTACAGATACTAATCCTTTTTAGATTCTACGAAGTCTAATGGATGTTAAGATGGAAAGGAAGCATACAAGAGGGTTTGACCTTGAGCAGATAGACATAGCTCCCTCAATAGCTAGGATAATGAAGATGCCCTTCCAGTCTGACGGAAAAATAATCGAAGGACTTGTATCCTACGGTGAAGGTTGCGATCACACGCTATTGATCATAATAGACAGCTTTGGGTATTCGCATTACATCAAATCAAAAAAGTTCTTCCGTAATATTAGTAATATGGTGGCCAATGGAAGATTTTACATATGTAAAGCAAATGCAAAAAAGACTACACCTGCTATAGCTTCGATCCTCTGTGGAAGAAGGCCTGAAGTGCATAGAATCTACAACACTGGCGATGTTTATAGAAGCCATCTAAAGTCGATAATTGAGGTAGCATCTCAACAAGGCATCAAATCGGCTGTAGTCATGGAGCGACAAGGGGCTCTGACCTTTGAGGGGCGTATAGATGTTGTGAAGTCTGTAAAGGATACAGAAGATATCATAGAATTTGATCGTATCATAAAGGATGCTACTATAGAGGCAATAAGAGAAGATTGTCAGTTAGTTGTTACACATATAAGAGCTTTAGATAATTTGGGCTACACTCTGGGAGCTATAAGGTCTGTAGATGAAAATGTCTTGGAGATTACTAACGCTTATCCGAATAATGGCTTGATAATACTTTGTGGAGACCATCCACCCCATCATTTGAAAGAGTACTTTGTGCCTCTCATAGCAGTTTAGAATCCCTGTTTATGCACGAATATCGAAAGGAATTGTCGGATGCACATGATCAGAAGAGCCAGAGAAGATCATGTTTTCTCCTTCCTCGTGATATGACAACAAAAATTACGAGTATGTTTATGACAAAGCCTATGAAAGGCGCAATAGAAGCGATCACTACGACAGTGGAAGGCATAGAAGTTGACTAGACTTCTCTACTCTCTATTTTGAAGCTAGCATGACTTGTTGTTGTAGAAATACGTAATACTGATTTGAGAACCGGCAGATTTATAATTAATTTCAAGAATATTGTGAGCACGGTGATTCAATGCCTAAAGAGATACTGAATAGATTTGAGAAGAAAATGGGTTTTGCTCCAGGTATTATGAATGTGGTTACAGAGTTAGACCCAAAGATGACAGAATTCTATGAATTCTGTGATTCCACGATACAGGAGGATGGTGCCCTATCCTCAAGAATGAAGATGCTCATGATAATGGCTATAGGTGCAGAGAGGCATTGCAGGGAATGTGTTGTATCAGCGATGAGGGGTGCTTACAATAAAGGCGCAACGGAGGCTGAGATATTGGAGGCTATAAGGGTAGTAGCCGTCGGAGGAGGGGCCCCTGCCGTTGCCGCATGTAAGGAAGCTTTAGAAATGCTAAAGCAGAAGAAGTTCAAGAAGGGTAGCTGCTGAATAAGTATCACTCTCTTAGACGAACTTTATTCGCCCAATACTTCTAGCATGATCTTTCTATTTCTTGGTCCATCAAGCTCTAAGAGAAAAACGTTCTGCCATGTCCCCCTAACCACTCTTCCATCTCTGATTGGGAATATCCTTGAAGGTCCAATAAATACAGAAACCAAATGCGCATCAGCATTGTCATCCACTCTGTCGTGGAGCCATCCTATTCCTTTAGGGAAATCCTTCTCTATTTTGCTTATTATATCCTGCATCAAACCCATCTCATGCTCATTTATTATTATGGCTACGGTTGAATGTAAAGCATAGACTAAGCAGAAGCCATTCTCTATTTTGCTCTTTCTCACGTGATCTTCAATGTAATTGCTTATGTCTATCAACTCCCTTCTGTTCTTCGTTGAAACGCTTATTTCATCAAAAAAGGTCTTCAATCATCTTACCTCCTCTATTGGTTGATCTTCAAGACAAAAAATACTTTTTCAAAACAATAGTAAGACTTTTGAAAGAAATATCAAGGGAAAAATATGAATAAAAATTGCTGGGTCGAATGCCTGCCTTTTAGGCATTCCTTTGACTAACTCTGACCTTTGATTCAATCTTCCCTTTAGATTTCTCAGATAAGTATCTTCTAATCTTTGTAGCCGATGTGTGGGCGAATGTGCAATAGAGATACTTTATGACCGAAGCGACGGCCAATCCTATCGACTAAATCTTCTCATAAGATAAACTAAGCAAGTACATGAGAACATCAAAAATACGCCTATCAAGTATACGGGATATATGCCAAAATTGACATAGAAGGGAGATAGTAAAGCTGGTGCCAATGCATATCCAAAAAACCTAAAGCTATTGAATAATGAAGAAACGCTCCCTCTTGCGCTAGGCAAGAACTCTGTCGCTAAGGTCTGAAAGGATGCCCATACTATAGCTGAGCTAAACCCAAGAAATGAGAATAAAATCGAAAATTCAAGAAAAGAATCTCCAAAAATCAGAAGTGAAAAGACTATCAGCATCAAAAATGAACCCAAAAGGCCGGTCTTTATTCTGCCTATGGAATCTACCATTACCCCAGCCAAGGGCGAAGCAAGGATTCCAGCGAAACCAGCCATCGAAATTATGAGACCGATTTCGCTATCCCTATATAGATAAGGACTTTGAGACAATAGATCAGGAATATAACTCATAACTCCCACCATGCTTAAGAAAACTAATAATCCCGAGATGCTCAATAGAATAACTTCTCTATGGGTAAGCACAAGACCGATCTTCAAGAGCATGACCTTTAAACGGAATCTTTTTCTGGAAGATCTCTCTCCTTTGAACTTGAATCTCAGAATTATGCCCATCATCAACGAAAGAATAGCGATCAATACAAAGGTGATTCTCCAATCAACTTCCGCCAAAAAGCCAGCAGTCAAAGGCCCAAAAGCTATGCCAGCAGTAACTGCCGAGCCTAATCCTCCCATGACTTTCCCTCTATGTTCCTCACTTGTGATATCGCCTAGAATCGCCAGTACTACTGGGTTGATGAAGGCAAAGCCCAATCCCTGAAGAACCCTTGCAATTAAGAATAAAGTTATGTTTGATGATAAAGCGCAGATTAATGAGCTTATCGAGTAAACAAGAAAACCAAAGACTAGAACCTTATATCTACCATAAATATCTGAAATAGCTCCTGAGAAGAGCTGCAAAAAGGCAAAGGGAAGCATAAAGAAAGTTATGGACAAAGTTATCGATGCTACGTCTACGCTAAAGGCATTCTTGAGAGCAGGAATCAAGGCTAGTACTGCATTTCCGCCCATAGGGCCTAGAAACGCTCCAAAATAGAGAAGGAGAATTCTTCTAGTCATATCTCTATTGATTCTTCATAAAAGGATTAGCCGACTTCTATCCTTAGCTTTATCAATGATTTTCGATGCAAAAAATCTTCATTTCGCTATTATCTTTCTCTCGTTAGCTATGGTAAGTATCCTCGCTATATTTCTCTTTACGACTCGAATCTTTCCTGTATCCTTTTTTAAAGTGCCTCTTGCTGATGCACTCTTCATCTTGACCAGCTCAGCCCTCAACTCGAATAATTTATCTTGAAGCTCCGCATCGCTTAATTTTCTTAGTTCATCACTCTTCAGTTTTGGCACTAGCCTCTTCCTCCTTTTCAGCTCCCTCTTCGGGCTTCTTTTCTAAGATTTCAACTTCAGGAGGTAGAACATTTTTTAGAGCTATCCTTACCTTTATACCATAAAGCCCCATCTTAAGTAGCAAATGGGTTGTAGCTTCCTTAACAGACTTCAATGCAATTTCCCCACTCTTAAGGATGATTCCCGCTCTGTACTTCTGATAGTGCGCCCTTTCACTTCTTAGCTTGCCACGAATTGTTATCTCTACACCCATGGCTCCAGCGTTCATTATAGAATTTAGAGCCCAAAGGGCAGCTCTTCTAAAAGCTCCACCTCTTGCAACATTCTGGGATATTCTGTTGGCCATGACTCTGGGGTTGAGTTCTGGAACTTCCACCTCTAGAACCGAGATTTGAGGATTCGGCAGACCAAACCTCTTTTCTATCGTAGTAGTAAGGTCTCTAATGCCCATGCCACGTCTTCCTATGACTAAGCCAGGCCTAGTTACAAAGACGGTCACTCTCGTTCCTATAGGCGTCTTAAGAATGTCTACTCCTCCATATCCTGCATCAGTCAACTCTTTTTGCAGAAATTCATCTAGCTCAGCATTCTTGGCGTAATTTTTCATAATATTCTTTACTGCCGACATCATAACGCCTCCTTCCCAACTATCTCTATATGCACTAAAGTATTAAAACTCGGTGAAGAACGGCCAAAAGCTCTAGGCACATATCTTTTGACCTTCATCCCCCTCATGGCTGCGGCATGAATTATGGTCATCTTTTCTGTATTTAGTCCCTTGAAATCTGCATTGGCCTCAAGATTTTTCAAGACCTTAAGTATTTCTTCTGCAGCCTTCACAGGGTAACCTCCTGAATGAAATTTGAACTGGGAACTCTTATGTGGCACTTCTTTCTTATACCTCCTAAAAGGCACTGCCTGTCTTTTGACTGTCACATCTTCCAAAAGCTTTTTGGCCTTAGCGATATTCATGCCCTTTATCATTACACAGATTTCTCTAGCCGCTTTTGAGGATATGTCTACTTCTCTACCACTCGCTCTTACCTGTGTGAGTGGATCGTAGCCCACGAAGCTATACTTGAATTCAGGCAAGGATTCTAACCTATTAGGCTGAGCCATCTATCATACAAAATAAATACTTTTGCCTTTAAATCTCTTTAAAGAAAGAGCAGTAATGAAAGATAGCGGGCTCTCCGATGTTAAAACCAGCCCTGCAAGGGTCAGAATCCTTGAGATAATAGGGGAGAAAGGGAGCGTAAGCTTTACAGACATAAAACGTGAGACAGGACTAAGCACTGGCTCCATCTACTACCATCTTTACTATCTGAAGGATTATGTAGCAAGGGACGTCGATAGAAAATATGGCTTGACTGAGAAAGGAAGGCGACTTTTGGAGAAAATGGGCATGAAGCCTCTGGCAGATGAAAAAAGCAGTCTTACTCTAAAATCTCTCTCAATGATTACCTTGGCACCTGTCTTTAAGCGTGTAACATATTCGAAGTGGCGCTGCATAATCGTAACTGCACTGGCCTTGACTTTCGGCTCGATTTCAAATCTATATTCCGATTCAAATCAGTTTCTACTCTCGGTGCCGGGCAAAGAAATTATGAACCCAGTAATATCCACAGTCTTGACTGGATGGTTTTTGACTTTCATCCTTGCCGAACTGTTCTCCTTGATTACAACAGGAGTGAAGGCTGGAGGTGAATTGGAGTTGGTTACTGCCATCGCCTTGAGTTTCATTCCACTTAACATTTATTCATACGTCTCGTATCTTAGATTTTCAAGTATATTTCTCGTTCCTATGCAGATATGGAGTGCTATTCTTCTTGCTGGAGGATTAAATATGTCTAAAGGTGTTAAGTTAACCTATTCGTTTATCTTCAGCCTTATAGTGCTTTATCTATCCATCTACATATGGCTTACTATATGATGATGCCATCATAGCGAGGAAAGGATTTTTACCTTAATTGAAACATCTAACTGACTTGGTTCAATGAAGTCGTAGAGAGTCGCCTCAGCACTTAACCAAATATTGACCCTATTATTTCACCAGCATAATTCGTCAAAATTACAACCACCAAAGCAATGACTAAATGTTCCGAAATCACCCTCCAAGGTTCTACTTTTTCCTCTTTCGCCATGTAAAAACTGAAGATGCCTAAGAATGATAAACCCCAAACAACACTCATGATAATTGCCATGGTCAAAGGAAGCAAAACGATAGGAATGACGAATGTCATGGCAAAAACAAATTTAGACAAGAAGGTAGCGGCAGTTGACTCCCATACCTCCTTCGTGGTGTGCTTGCACTCGGATTCTTCAGAAATATGAATGCCCAGTGCATCTGAAAATGCGTCTGCTATCGCTATCGTTAATATGCCCCCGATAATCACAAGCTTTGAATGAGTGCCAGAATTTAAACCCACAATTAATCCGAGTGTTGTGATTATCCCTGAGGTCAAACCAAAACTGAACCCTATCTTTAGAGAGTGTCTCATTACAGTTCAATACCTCCAGCCAATCTTAATAAACTCAGTTTTCAAATAGGTATATATTTCTGCTGTCATCTATCTATTTTAAAGAGAAACCCTTTATGACCTAGATTGTGGCATATTGACCATAATTCAGAGCATTTTAGCAGAGCTTTCTTGAAAATTATTAAATAATTCAGCGTGGATAAAATGAGCAAGAAAAGTTGCAACATCCAATCTATGCACTTGAAGGAAAGAGCCTAAACAACAGACATAGGCTTCATATAACTACAAGGCAAAGGCACTACATTGAGCAGAGATACTTTGAACTCTTCGTGGATGAAGATGGACACAGGTTCCATTCGCCAGTATTCACCGGCATTTATAGTACCGGTAGAAAATCTTTGGGGATCAGAGGATGGATAGACGGAGATTATTACGAAAAGGTTTCTTCTGACAAAGCAACCCTAAATCTTCCAGAATTTGGCTTGGATGTCAAGATCTTTAAAGAAATAGGTAGTTTGATTCCTCCTGGAGGTAGCTTGATGGTGGCCTATGGTATGCTTTGGGGCGAGAGCGAGGTTCATAAGAATACATCCCAAGCTTTGAATTTGGGGATTCCTCCAATAGTTACACCGATAGGCTACCTTCTTTTTCATGCTGGTTGCTGGGCGGGCTTTAAGGACTGGTACATCGCCGAGGGAGGGAATGAAGGACCTAAGAAGCTCCAAGGGTTTAGACCCCTTGATGTAAACGACGCCAAAAAAAGAGCACAAGAAATCACAAAGTTACTTGAAGAATTTATCACTGAAAAACCTAAAGATCATTTCGACCTAGAAGAACCTGCCAGAATGAGAGCAAAGGAGACAATAGATTTCCTTTCAAAGAATTGAAAAGAATGTTTAAAATCTTTTATATAAGATAATGAGTCTTGATGACAGATTGTCGAAGTCAAAGTCTCCCAAAGGAGAATTCGCTGGAAGAAATCTAGGTAGAAAGAAGCAGAAGCTAAGATGGTCTAGTAAGTACTATAAGCGTAAACTATTGATGCTCGATAAGAAAGCAGACCCTCTTGAAGGTGCCCCTCAAGCTAAAGCAATAGTCTTGGAGAAAGTTGGAGTCGAATCTAAGCAACCTAACTCTGCCATAAGAAAGTGCGTTCGTGTTCAATTGGTGAAGAATGGAAAGCAGATAACGGCTTTCCTTCCTGGTGACGGAGCATTGAATTATGTAGATGAGCACGATGAAGTTGTAGTTGAAGGAATAGGAGGTTCCATGGGAAGGGCCATGGGTGATATACCCGGAGTTAGATGGAAAGTATTCATGGTCAACGGAGTTTCATTAGATATGCTCGTCTTGGGCAAAAAAGAGAAACCAAGGAGATAACAGAGTTTGAAGTTATGAGACTGTGAACCTATGGTACTCCAGAAAGTTTTAAAATGGATACTTAGTCTCTTAGGACTTACCCCATCATCTTTCATTTTTGGATTGATTAGAGTTTTTCATACGAATTATTTCCTCAGGTTTTTGCCACACGAGAGACCAGTTCAGAGGAGACTAAAGCAGTTAAAGGGGGAAGTTTTTATTGACGTCGGAGCAAATGTGGGTATTTACCCTACTCTTCTGTATCATAACTTTGACTTAATAATTGCAGTTGAACCCGATACGGAATGTATGGTTTCCTTAAAAAGGAACCTTCGAGCATTAACTAAAAATGTCATCTTTAGCCCCAAAGCAATTTACAATAAGGATGGAGTAGAAAAATTCTTGGTAGGCTATAGAGGTTTGTTAAGGGAAAGCATTCCTGGTACTGAAAAAGAGTTCCTTCGACAAACCTGCAAAATGTTCGAAGTAGAAACTATCACTCTCGCACATCTACTTAAAGAACTTAACATTTCCACGGTAGATTTGATTAAGGTAGACGTTGAGGGCGCTGAATGGGAAGTTTTAGAAGGGGCTGGATCTGTTATGAAACAAATAAACTCTTGGGCAGTAGAACTTCACAATTTGGCAAGGAGAGTCGAGTTACAGAATCTCCTCGCTTACTACGGCTATGACTGGGACTGGATTGACTCTAAACGCATTTTCGCCTCGAGATGATAAAATATGGGAATAAGTGAGAGATTCTTACGTGATGAGTTTAATCCTCTTATGATGTTATGAGAATACGCTGTGATAAAATCCAGTTTACAGTGATGCCATCTAGTGACCTCTGAATTTGCATCTTTCTTGCCTTTCAATTCTTCGTGAAATATCCAACCAACCTATTGTACCGTTAGGCATAAATCGGGATAATAGCATTTGTTACTGAGAGATTGGAAAGAAAAGTAAAATCGAGAATAATTTTGACAATGCTCTTAGTTGGCATGTTACAAACAGTATTCAACTTTGAAATAACGAACGCAATTTCTTACGCGACCTTAGCGGATCAGATTAACGCTTGTCTAGATGAAGTCACCAGTTGGAGCAATATTATAGATATTGGTGTCGTAATGCACAAATCGTCACTAGGTGATTTTAACGCTTGGATTAGCAGTAAGGCTGAAGCCTCTGATTGGGAAGGTGTTTTTGCTGTTAAGCGCAAAGCCGAACAAGCAGGTTACTCTTCTGAGGTCATTGACGCTAAGGTGAAACTTGCTTTGAGTAATATTCCAATGTTCAACGATTATTCACTTCCAAAAACAGACACCACGGACTCGGGATATTTTTGGCCTTGGGATAGGTATGTTCTCTACGGTTACAGATATGCCGAAGAATTAGATTGGGAAACTGACAGATGGAATAAAACCTCTGGATTTATGGCCTTGAAATCTGTGAGGGACTGGTATGGGCGATCATTTTACCGATGCAACCCTGACAACCCGACTGCACATTCTATGTTTGGAACAAGATGGCATCAAGCTGGAAGTCTAATGGACTGTTTCTTTGTTTTCCATGGATTAGGTGTTGAAAACGCTCTTAACTATGCCATTCAAGAATGGGAATGGTTGAACAATAAATTATGGTTAGAGAATCACTTCAGTTATTCACCTTCGTGGTCAAATTGGGAATTTAGCGGGATAAGCGTCTTCCCAAATGTTGCTAAACTTAACTTGAAGGTAACCAATTTGAGCAATTGGAACAGGGTTGTGACGGATCTACAGCTTAGATATATCAGCAGTTCATGGGGTTCTCCGCAATGGCACGCAACTCATACCGTTGTGGAACATCATCACCCTGGAAATTCTGAACAAAGGTTGGACGGAACATTAGACGCTTGGATAATGCTCAATGCATTTTACGGTTTATTCAATTCTGGCAACCAAACAAGCATGAAGAATATGCTGGAAGGAGACGGTGTGACACAAGCATGGATTGGCTTGAACTCGTCAGATCTCAGGCAAACTGCCACTAACTTGTTTAGATCAAAAAGTTCTTCTAGCTATTCTGATAGATCAACAGCACAAGCGGCATTATGTTTGTTTCTGCTTGGAATATCTCCTCAAGACGGCAGAGGTTTAGCAATTCCTTTAATCTCGGATAGACATAGCTGTTACGCCTCTTTAAACTATCGCCATTTTGAATTTGACTATGTAAATCACAAGATCAAAATTCCCGTTTGGGGCGGGACAACTCTAAAATTCATGTATGGGGACACATCTTCAACTGAATACTTTGGAACAACCGCCATTTACGAGATTGCTTTTGCTTCTGATTGGAATTCAATCTCTCAGGTTGCAGAAGTCTCAAATCTCTATTCCGACGAATATTATTTGTGGACTCAAGAAGGTGTTTTCCCGACAATAAGAATTCTTTCTCCAGAAGATAGAACATACTCGTCCAAATCAGTTCCTCTGATCTTTACGGTAGATGCGACAATCTCTTGGATAGGTTATAGCTTGGATAATCAAGCAAATGTAACAATTATTGGAAACACAACTCTAACGGGGTTGTCTGGCGGCTCACATAGCTTGATATTTTATGCATATAATGGAAACTTTGGGACTTCCAAGACAATCATTTTTAGCATAAATGACCGCCAAGACGAATCTTTCAATGCACGAATCATAACCTTGGTGGTAACAATCGCAGGATTCGGACTAGCCCTTTTAGTCTATTTCATAAGCGTCAAAGAAAACAGTAGAGGTCATTGCAAGGGAGAAGTAGCAGAACAAAATAAAAAACTGCGAAAAATCATTCTACACTGATGTGCGGCTGCATGGCGCTCAAGATTCTTGCAACATTGTTTCCAGAAACTTTAAAAAGAATATCATTCGACAAGTAAAAAGGAGAAGCTTAAAGGGTGAATCTATGACCGCAGAGAAGCTACAATTATTTAGAAAATGGGACATGAGTGAAGTTAAGGTTAAGGATAAGGGCTTGGAGCATGTCATATCTCTCAAGCCTGTGATTGTGCCAGCATCCATGGGAAGGCATGAGCACCACAAATTTGCAAAGGCTGAGGTGAACATAGTAGAGCGCCTCATTAACAATATGATGCATTTCGGTAAGAAATATGCCAAGAATACGGGCAGGATGGGAGGAAAGAAGCAGAAAGCCATCAAAATAGTGAAGACGACCCTTGATATAATTCATCTGAAGATTGGTGGAAATCCTGTAGAATACCTTGTTCGTGCCGTTGAGAATACTTCTCCTAATGAAGAAACAACAAGAATAGGCTATGGTGGGGTTGTTTACCACCTCTCAGTAGATATATCCCCCTTGAGAAGAGTAGATTTGGCCTTAAGGTTCATCGCAGAAGGAGCTCGTGTAGCTGCCTTCTCAAACCCAAAGAGCATCGAAGAAGCATTAGCAGATGAAATCATAATGGCCGCAAATAGAGATGTAAACAGTCATGCTGTCAAGAAGAAGAACGAGCAAGAAAGAGTAGCCATGTCATCAAGGTGATCTATTCAACGATTAATCTTTCCTCTTCCTATGATGTTCTGGGATTTCTATGGCTTCTGAAAGGCTGAATTTGTGTTTTAGAAACTTGCTTATGTTATTAGCCACAATCCCAAGTTTGTAGCGACTTCTCAGTAGCCTCATAAAGCTTAAGGTAATGTATTCTGGCCGAAGGAGGAACTTCTTCGAAGCATGGTAAATCATATAATGAAGCTCTCTCAAAGGAACGGCTTTAGGAGAAATCTCAGAAGCGTAGACTCCCTTCTCCCAATGCTCATCCTCATTTAGAAGCCCTTGCGAAGACAAATCTGACCATAGCGGGGTTCCAGGATGAACTTCTAAAGGATGGAAGAGTGGTACGTCTATATCCAATTGTTGGGCAAAATTGAACGTATTCTCGATCTCCTCCCGAGTTTCATCAGGAGCTCCAACTATGAAAGAACCGACTATGATATCTATCTCCGCCCTTCTAGCGGCTCTCGTGGCTGCTATAGATTGTGACGGTATGATTCCTTTATTGTAGAAATCTAGGATTCTCTGATTTGCACTTTCCATACCAAAGTAGATGATTCTACACCCAACCTTAGCCATGGCCCTCAAAGCATCCGAGGATATGCAGTCAACCCTAGCATCACAGACCCAGTCCATCTCAATTCTACTTTTCTTCATCAAATGGCAAAGCTCTATCACTCTTTTTTGGTTCAAGGCAAAGTTATCATCAACAAATATGATCTGTCTGAATCCTTGACCATAAAGCATTTCTAACTCTTGTAGGATGTTTTCTGGTGACCTAGGTCTCCATCTACGCTGGGCCAAAAGAGAGCAAGCACAATATGTGCAATTAAAAGGGCAACCGCGGGAAGAAACTACTGTAGTGAATCTTTTCGTAGCAACATTCAATCCAGCTAGAGCTGATCTATATTCAATATTTAGTAAGCTTCTATCAGGAAAAGGGAGTTTATCCAGATCTTTGATGAGTTGCCTATCTGGAGTGAAGAATATTCTATCTCCTTCCCTAAAAGCAATCCCTCTAACATCTTTGATTCCTTTTCCCTTTTCTAAACAATTTGCTATTTCTAAGCATGTGAGCTCCCCTTCATTTCTAACTATCAAATCTATAAAGGGATATTTCTTCAAGATTCTTTCAGCGTTAAATGTAGCATGATAGTTTCCCAAGGCAATTGTGATGTTTGGATTTATCTCTTTGACCTTTTCAGCGACTACTGCTGCAGATCTGCCCGAGCTAGATAATGTTGAAAAACCAAGGAAATCAGGATTTTCCTTTTTAACCCATAAGACAATATCTTGAAGAGAGGTTCGATTTGTGGCATCAAGGACAGAAACTTCGAGATTATTTTGCTTCAAAACAGTTGCTACATACAAAAGTCCTAAGGGAGGCCAAGACGCAGAAGCAATAACGACATGTGTCCAAGATTCACTTGGTCCAGGGTTAATAAATGAGAACTTCATCTCTAATCACCCAAAGGGGCAACTATTTAATCGTTTTACAGCAAGGCTTTCTGATTCTCTTTGACGATAAATTCAAGATTCTAGATAGGTTAAATTCTGAAAAAAATCGCTAAATCGACTTAGCTCTTCTATATGCCTTATCTTTCCTTTGGTAGCTTTGGCCAGTTCTCTTCTGAAGAATATGTCTATCTTTATATTCTTCTCTTGAAGGATTATAGCAGCCTTTTTTGTCAGTTCTCTTCCTTTCTCATCTAAATCGAGAAGAAGTATCACCTTGTCATATCTTTCAGCCTCAGAGGCCAATTTCACTAAGCTCTTATTATGGCATAGCAAAAATAGATCGCCTTTGAACCCTATCAACTTGAGAGCCATTGCATCACGTTGTCCCTCGACTATAACCAAAGCTCCGTTTCTACTTTCATCATTCAACTTACGTATGAATAGGATCAAGGCTTGAAGTGTATTTTGATCCCACTTAGCCTCCATCATAACTATTACCTTATAAGAAGTATAGCGATCTGTACAATAATAGGTTACATATGAATATAAGTATTTAATAAGTCATGCATAACTTTCACCAAGCCTCAAAAATATTCCTTAGGATTTTTTCGCTATTCGGATAGATAAACCTTGATCCCGTATCTATAAGCTCTTCATAAGATGACTTTGCCATGTAAGTTCTTACTAGCTTAAATAAAAAGGGTTGTGGTATAATCCTCACTGCACATTAAGCGAGGATTAGTGTTCCAGTATCATTTTGTTTTTAGTTTCAAAGCCTTTAGTACTTCATCGGGGGTTTTGTAGGTTCCTTCAGATAGATTCTTTTGGAACCATTCCTTATCTGTCTTTGGTACGTCGGCCATTTTGTTGCAGGCTTCCACTAATTGCTTTTTGGTTGCAGGATACTTTACATGACTTTTGATGTGCTCAACCACTTCTTTCTTAGGTACGGTAGCCACAAGATTGTATACCGATTTTTTATATTTAAGCTCTTCGCAATCTTTTGACGAAGTTAAACATTTCTTTGAGTAAATCCGATAAAAACAAATTCAGCGGGGCAAAAATGTTGATGATCGAACTGTCGTACTAACAAATTTTAGTAGAAATACTCTGTTTGATCTTAGCCATTTCTTTTTGCACAAGAAGAATCCTTCCAGCACCATTCAAGAAGATACCTTGAACGCTTTTACCCCATCATATAACCCTTCGAGACCCTCACCAATTATTTATCAAAGGCGACAAAGCAAAGTCTAAGCTTTCTTTGTATAAGCAAATTGGCCTAGATCTTTTAAATTTATTAAGAAGGACATACCAGTGTGTATTATGCCAGTAGCGTTCGTACTGATTAATATAGAACCCGGATCAGAACAAGAGTTATTGAAAATTTTGAGGAAGACTGAAAATATAGAGGAAGCTCATTTTGTTTATGGTGTATATGATATTTTGGTAAAGATATCAGCCGAATCTTTGGAAAAAGTAAAGGAAATAGTTGCACAGAGGATCAGACGCTTGGATAAAGTAAGGTCTACACTCACGATGTTGGTAGTAGAAGCCTCGTAAGCAAAAA
>CAYMHC010000012.1:0-15603 GCA_964390155.1 uncultured Nitrosopumilales archaeon | reverse complement strand
TGATAAATTTGGCTACCTTCTCTCTAGCCTCCTCATAAGCATTTGTAGCCTCCTCTCCCATCTTATACACACATCTGTGAATGGTAGCATTATATCTTTGATAATAGTCATTCATTGCATCAACGACTTGTTTAGGCCTCTGAGAAGTGGCTGCGTTATCCAAATAGATAAGATCCCTCCCTCCGTACCCCTTCCCAAAGATAGGAAAGTCTTTCCTGATCTTCTCTACATCTATGAATTTTCTTTGCACTTCCTTCATCCGCTTATTCTATCTCCAATAATGTTTTGGAATTTCGACCTTAAATCGTTAATGGTGATGGATTGAATTATGGGCTCAAAGAAACCTTGAACTATTAGCTTTTCAGCGTCCACTCTTTTAAGCCCACGGCTCATCAGATAGAAGAGTTGATCGTCATCAACTTGGCTAATTGCTATGCCATGCCCAGCCTTAACCTCATTATTCTCTATCTCCAAGCCAGGTACAGCGTATGAGTGGGCTCTATCGCTTAAGAGCAGTACACGCTCCGATAGATTTGCTTCTGACTGACCAGCCTCTCTATCGATCTTTATCTTCCCTCTATAGATCGAAGTCGCATCGTCCTTTAATCCGCCTTTTACTATCGTTTGGCTATTTGTATTCTTGGCACCATGGGCAACGTTAGTAGTTATATCTAAGTACTGATTCTCTCTTCCAAAAAACATAAGGTAATTCTCTGATCTTGCATTGGAGCCCTTTAGAAGAGAATCTAAATCATTTCTACTTGATTTACTCCCAAACGATCCTATTATGCAATTCATTGTGCTATCACTATCCAATAGCGATCTCCTTATCGAGAAGTCGTAAGCCTTATCGCTCCAATCTTGAATTGTAAAGAAATCGATCTTGGCTCCTTTGTTCAAGTAAATTTCAACGACTTCTGTGTGCAAGGCTCGTCGAACTTGGGAATTTGACTTATAATCCTCAAAATACGTAATAGAGCTATTAGGCTCAGCTATTATTAGTGTGTGATTGAAAAAAGCTCTACCCGACGTAACATGAAAGGAGCTCTGAAAAGGAAGATTTAGTTTAACATCCCCAGGCACGTATAGGAAGGCCCCACCATTCCATAAAGCTCCATGAAGAGCCATGAACTTATTCTCAGAAGGGGGCACTAACTCCATAAAGTATTTCTTGACTAGTTCAGGATACTCTATCAACGCCTCTCTTAGAGGAGTAAAGATCACCCCTTTTTCTCTCAAATCATCTTTCAACGTTATGTCGACGGTTCTGGAGTTCTTCTGCATCAAAAGGCCAGACCTTGCCCGTTTTTCTTCTTTAAACTCTTTGGGAAGAACTCTCAACTTTTCAGACTCAATAATTGGGATGAATTTAGATAAGTCAATTTTACTAATGTACCCACTAGTGTACTTCCACTCTTCTGCATAGCGCAATTCTGATCTTTCTTCATCAAAATAACGCCATTGAGGCATGGGTAGACTCTCAAAAATCTTCCAAGCCTCGATTCTTTTTTCTCTCATCCATTCTGGCTCTTTTCTTATTCGCGACATTTCTTCAACAAGATTTATTGATAGGCCCATTTGTACCATCTAGATTCAATATAAAATATCAAAATCTTGGTTATTAGCCCACTGCTCCTGGCAACTTGGAGATTTCAAGCTCTATTAGGCGGTTCAACTCTACAGCGTATTCAAAGGGCAACTTCTTCATAATGGGCTCGATGAACCCTCTTACTATGAGGGCTTTTGCCTCTTCTTCATTCAGACCACGAGTCATGAGATAGAATAAATGGTTCTCGTCGATCTTTCCAGCAAACGCTTCATGAGATGCCGTAACTTCTCTTGTTTCGTTTATTTCATTATGAGGAATAGTATAAGATTTCGACCCTGGATCCATTAGCAATGCATCGCATCTTACATTCACCTTAGACCCGATAGCTCCTTCATTTATCTTGACAAGCCCCCTATAGCCCATTACACCACCATTAGCACAGATGCTCTTTGCAAGCACCTTGGCTGAAGCGTTGGGGGCGGTCATTATCACTTTTGACCCCCCTTCTTTATGTTGACCGTTGCCAGCAAAACCTATTGTGAGATGTTCTGCCCTTGCTCCCTTTCCTCTTAATATGCTGGCAGGGTATAGCATTGTTACCTTGCTACCCATCGTTCCGCTTATCCACTCTACTAAACCATTTTCATCAACCAATGATCGTTTTGTGTTAAGGTTGTAGATGCTCTTGCTCCAGTTTTGGATGGACGTATATCTTACTCTTGCGTTCTCCTTAACAAATATCTCTACAACGCCGCTATGCAGTGATGATTTACTATATCTAGGTGCTGAGCATCCTTCTATGTAATTTACTTCGCTTCCTTCTTCGGCTACTATTATGGTATGCTCAAACTGCCCTTCTGCTTCTTGAGCCATTACGAAATAAATCTGTAAAGGCATGGGTACTTTGATATTACGTGGGACAAATATGAAGCTACCACCGCTCCAAACCGCTCCGTGAAGAGCGGCAAATTTGTTATCGGATGGAGGAACACAGCTGGTCATGAAGTATTTTTTAACAAATTCAGGATACTCCCTCACTGCAGTGTCGGTATCTGTGAAGATTATTCCCATCTCTTCAAGCTCTTTCTTTAATCTTCCGTAAACGACTTCAGATTCATACATAGCACCAGAACCCCCAAGGAACCTTCTTTCATACTCTGGTATTCCTAGCTTATCGAAAGTTTCTCTGATATCTTGTGGTAAGTCTTCCCAACTCGTAGCCTTCCTATCCTCTGGCTTTATGTAAAAAGTGATTTTGTCAAAATCTAATTCGCTAAGGTCTGGGCCCCATGTTGGCATGGGCTTACTCTTGAAGATTTCAAAGGACTTTAGCCTGCGCCTGAGCATCCATTCGGGCTCGTCCTTCTCTGAAGATATTTCTCTAATAGTCCTCTCCGTTAGACCCGGTTCGGTCTTGAATACATATCGAATTGGAACCTTAGCATCATACTTCGATTCATCTATGATCATCTTGTCCGGTACCATTTAAGTCACCCTAAAGAGATCTCCTTCTTTATCCAGTCGTATCCTTTCTCTTCAAGCTCTAAAGCCAGCCCTTCTTTTCCTGACTTGACTATCCTACCATCTAATAAGATATGAACATAGTTGGGCTTTACATATCTCAATACCCTCTGGTAATGAGTAATGAACAATAAACCCGTATCAGGACCCACGAGTGTATTGATCCCCTTGGAAACCGTCTTTAGAGCGTCTATATCCAAACCTGAATCTGTTTCATCCAATACAGCTATCTTTGGTCTTAGTATGGCCATCTGCAAAATTTCACATTTTTTCTTTTCACCGCCAGAAAATCCTTCATTGAGATAGCGATTGGCAAAAGAGTCGTCCATCTTCAAAAGCTTCAACTTCTCCTTCAAAATTTCTTTGAATTTATAGACAGAAACTACCTCTGCATCTAAGTTCTTGGGCTTATCAGCTCTCCTCATATTGTTGTAGGCTATCCTAAGAAAGTTGGCCAAACTCACCCCAGCAATTTCAAGAGGATACTGAAACGCCAAAAAGAGTCCTTTCCTTGCCCTTTCATCCGGGGAGAGTTTAAGAATGCTCTCACCATCGAGTAGTATGTCTCCCTTCTCTACCTTGTACCTTGGATGACCCATTATGGTGTAGGATAGAGTGCTCTTGCCAGAAGCATTGGGTCCCATAAGGGCGTGAGTCTCTCCTTGTCTGACCTTCAATTCAAAGCCCTTTAGTATCTCCTTTCCTTCAACTCTTACATGAAGATCGTTTATATGTAACTCTACTACCATTGTCTCATGAATTCTTATTGCATTCCTATTTATTAAATTTTATAACATTGTTATATTAAACTAAAATATTAAGAACCAAGGATGAATTATGATTTCTATGATTCATTAATGAAAAAGTTTTTTTGCCATAAGGTATTCTCACATTATCCTCGCGAATGACTCCTTGTCTTTTAAGAAAAGATGCCAATATCATTCTTATTTGTTAAAGAACTGAAAACAGATTCAAGATTCCATGACAGGTACAAGCAGTACCAATGGCTAAGCTGTAAGGTCTTTCCATCTGCTCAACACTTGATAGAAAATTTGCGATCTCTTCTCCTCTAAAGCACCCTACACTGGTTTGGAGTTTATGGCTGATGAGAATCCTTGACATTTTTGCCTTATTCCAGGTGGCATGCTCCAGCACCTTATACATAGGTCCTGCTTTGGGCTTGCTAGAAGTTGGGCAGAATCCTATTGGCTGATCACAGGGAATTTTGCAGAAACTTCCCTTTGGCATGTAGCTCGTTATGATTATTCCTGAATCCTCATCACAATAAATGACCGTGCTTTTAGGAATCTCATCCAGTACTTCTCTTATTAATTTTGATTCAACCTTCATCTTGAAGCCCTTATCTTCAAGCCATTTTTTGACCAGTTTTCCTGCTAGATGACCAGGTATGGCGGGGGCTATATAATCTGGCGTTGCCTTCTTTAGAAAATCTGCGAGGAATCCTACAGCGTCGCATACAAAGAATTTAACGTTATTAGCCCTAACGTTAATGGCTTTTTCTAAATCTATTCCATTCACTCTTTCGTCTGCATACTTGCTTGCCCTACAGTCAGGAATCTCATCTATCAGTATGATTTTGGCAAGGGATTCTTTTGCTGAAATCAACGCTTCTGTGCCGAAGTGTCCGCCTCCAGCTATTACTATCAATTTATCTTTGAGAAGGTTTGGCATCACTAAAAATTAACCATAAAGTGTTAATAAACCGTTCTAGATAATATGTTCAGAAGAATATGTGACAGTAATCTGCTCTGCAGAAATTTGAGAAAAAAGCGTTCTAATCGCTAGTATTTTATAGTCTTTTTATCAATAAGATACAACGAGAATCATGGCAGGAGAAAGAGCGAAGATAGCCCTTGGTTCATTTTTAGGTTTATCGTTGGCTCTATTTCTCATAATCGCTATGCCTCCATTATCTCAGGAATTTGCTTATTCACGGGGTGCCTTCAGCATTGTGCCAGCTTCGATAGAAGATTTGGCAAAAGGAGATTCTAACCAGATGATAGAAGTAGTTCAACCAGATTCTTCACATCTGATCAACTCCCCTGCTCTAATGAGTTTGGCTTCGACTCTAATGTTTGCACTAATTCTCAGCGCTATATTGTTCCTGAGCATAAGGACGAGGTTAAAGCACTTGTAATAAAGATTTAAACGAAGCGATTATGTTATTCATTTGGGTAACAAGTGACATTAGTTAAAGATCAAGCCAACTATGGCAATTTTTCAACGATTCTTACCTTAGCCTATATTGTACTTGTTTTATTGCTGATAGGTTTGATGGCCCTCTCCTTCCCAATAGGTCTATACGTAGTCTTCAATACAGATTTAGGAAGATATAATGGCATTAAAGGGCTATTCATCGTTCTTTGGCTCATCTATTTGGTTCTTTTTATCAAAGCCATTCAAGGACCTCTTTTACCATTAAATCGAATTTTAAGGTCATCTTTGAATAATGGGCCCAAATCCATCTTTGGTAACACTTTATCTACAATCGCTGCAACTTTTTCATCCCTCTTATTGATCATTTTATTCATAACGTTGCTACAAGAAAGTTCAGGCATTGGAACAGGTTCTCTTCCCGAGACAGATCCACCTATTTTGATGCTTATATCAAATTCTATTGCCCCTATAGAAGAAGAGATAGTTTTTAGAGTCGCTACTCTCGGAACAATAACCATTCTTCTTTTATTCATAAGAGGAGTCGACTTTAATCCCTTTAAAGTCCTATGGCATCCAGCGAATCATATTTCAGGGCTAGGAAATAAGGCAGATACCAAGGTCATATACCTCTCCATTCTTATAACCGGAGTTTTGTTTGGCTATGCTCATATTGCGTTTGGGGCTGGATGGGAAATTGGTAAAGTAACTACCAGCTCTCTGGCAGGTATTATCTTAGGCTTGGTCTACTTCTTTTATGGCTTTCCAGGAGCGGTCTTGCTCCACTGGTCTTTCAACTACTTTCTGGATTCGTTTTACTATTTTGATGGGACAGTGATAGAAATTGGTCTTTCTTACTTCACCGATTTTGTCATAATTATCCTCGGACTGGCTTCCATTTTATTCTTTTTGATTTATGTCCTTCAAAAGATTAAGACTACCAACAAACAAGGATTCTTGGAGAGAGAACAATAATGCAATATTTTTAGTCATTTGCACAAAAAATTTTTGATAGAAGAGTTTAACATCAACCCCATTCATAGGCTTGCTGTGTTGCGATATGTGCATCTTGGGCAAAAGCGAGCTTGTGAAGCTGATTGAGAGGTACAAGTGCATATACCCCTTCGATCTTGAGTTAGTGGACGGAGACGGTTACGTCTTAACGGTCAGGGAAGAGACAACATTGAACTATCTTGAGCATAAGAATCTAGTCTCTTATGAGATTGTATTCACGCCACCAGCATATGTTGCTCATTTGACTGCGAAGAGCAAGTATGGTAGAATGGGCCTATCCTTCCTTAATGCCGCAAAGGTTCACAGTGGGTTCGTGGGAAGACTTGCTCTAGAACTAGTTAACCTTAGCAACGAGAGGCAACCCATAACCATCAAAAGAGGTGATCCTTTAATGCATATAGAATTCATGACAAGGATGGGGGATCCTAGCCCTTATACTGGAACTTACATATTTCAATATATGAACGATGAAGAAGTAAAGCTTTACATGAATTTATTATCTAATGAGTATAGGGACCTTTACACCAGTTTGAGGAGCTTGGCTGAAAACAGGCTAGGAAGAATTTGATTTTTAGGAAAACGATTTTAAAGAATGGATTCTTATTCTGATTAGGGATGACAAGCGAGCCTAACGAAGATGGTAGATCAACGGGTAGGGCGGGGGAGCAGATAAAAGAAGTAAGAATGCTTGCTTCAAGGCTTCAAAGGGCAATAAATACGGGGCATTCAACACTAAATAAGATGGGAGAAGTAGACCAACTTGTTAGTCACCGCTTGACCACAAAGACGGCAGCTACTCTCCAAATCTTGGACAGCCTCGCAAAAGAAGCTAGAAATGAAATCGTAAAGGAGGAGTTCAACAGAATCTACATAAGACTTCTCGACCTTTTTAATGAGTTTAAGCTCATAGAGGATAGAGGATACAGAACGATGGTCAGATCAGGAGGGATGGTAGATGCAAATAGACTGAACGATTTGATAGATGTGGACACAGATTTATTGGGCACGATTACTTTGCTTTTTGAATTTGTTCAGAAAATTTCGTTGAAGAAGTCAACCAATGTCAACGAGCTTAAAGAAATTCTGCACATACTAGATGATATAGTTTTAGCCTTAAGAAGGCGTAACGAGATAGTAAGATTGACCATTCAAAGAAAAGTGAAGAAAAGCCAGTTTTAGCTTTGTGCTGGATTCTTATGTCTTAATCCTCTCTGAACTCTATAAGGGCAGATTTTACGTGGGGCATATGAAATTGCCCAATTTCTTTGTCAATCTGAGATTCTCGTTGAAATCGACAGGCACATCTATCACGTGAATTCCTTCAAGCTTTAATGTCTCTTCAAGTGTTGGGCAGAGTTCGCTAGCTCTTTCTATCTTGTAGCCCTTTGCACCAAAGCTTTCAGCGAGTTTTACGAAGTCGGGGTTTGTAAACGAAGAACCAAAGGCCCTTCCAAACTTTATTATCTGTTTCCATTCAATGGCTCCATACTTCTGGTCGTCGAATATCAAAACAACAAAACTCAACCCAAGTCTCTTTGCAGTTTCAAGTTCCTGCACACTCATCATAAAACCGCCATCTCCAGTCGCTGCAACTACCCTCACACCTGGTTTTGCTTTTTTTGCTGCGATAGCACCAGGTAGAGCCACACCCATTGAAGACAGTCCGTTCGAGACGATGAAAGTGTTTGGTTTGTAAACTGGGTAAAGTCTGCACAACCATAATTTATGAGATCCCACGTCTGATATCAGTAAGCTATCATCATCGAGCGCTTTCCTCAAATCAAAAATTATCTTCTGTGGTTTCATGGGGTAACCGTCATCATCGCTGTAATTTTGAAGCTCTTTATCGATGTAATGCTTCAATCTGATGGAATAACTGGATTCCTTTCCTAAAATTGTGTACCTGTTCAGTAGTTTCAGCGTTTCCTTTATGTCTCCTATCAAGTCAAGACGTGTTGTGTAATACGCATCAATTTCGGAGTATTCAAAATCTATGTGGAGTATTTCTTTGTCTCTTTTTGGGCTCCATCTTTCTGGCGAGTATTCAACAAAATCCATCCCAACAGTTATAATAAGGTCTGATGGCTCTATGCCGCACATGATGTAATCCCTTTCCTGCAGCCCGGCCGTTCCTATGTATAACTTCTCTCTTGCAGAAATGCCACCCTTACCCATGAAGGTTGTCACTACTGGTATGTTGTTCTTCTTTACAAACCTAAGCAGTTCTGCTGAAGCGTTTGCCCTTATTACGCCATTCCCCGAGATTACTACAGGATTCTTCGCATTTTCTATCAGCTCTACTGCCTTTTTGATGCTCTTCGCATCGGGCCTTTGTGGGGAATACTCTTTCTTCATCACAAAGTAGTCAATTTTTACTTCCTCCTGCGCTACGTCCCTTGGCAGTTCGATGTGTGTTGCTCCTTTTTTCTCCGTCTCGGCTATCCTGAATGCTTTGCGTATTATTTCGGGTATTGTTTCTGCTTTTGTTATCATCGAATTCCATTTAGTGATGAATTTGAATATCTGCGCAATATCTATGAACTGATGAGCTTCTTTGTGCATGTTCTTTAACTCTGTCTGTCCTGTTATCGCTACAACGGGTGCTCTGTCAAGAGTTGCGTCAGCGACCCCTGTTATTAGATTCGTTGCCCCTGGGCCCAAAGTTCCAAGGCACACACCTGATTTACCAGTCAATCTGCCATAAACATTGGCCATAAAGGAAGCTCCCTGTTCGTGTCTGCATGTTATGAAAGAAATCCGATTTGAGGTCGATAATGAGTCAAGAAGGTCTATCACCTCTTCCCCAGGCAATCCAAAAACAAATCTCACTTCTTCATTTTCCAGACATCTAACAAACAGATCGGATGCTTTCATCGATCCACCACAAAGACAGTAGATAATATCGATTCCTTATTAAAAAACAAAGCTTCTTGAAGGTCTCATCCAAGTGAATGAAAAGCATATATAATAAATATTATAAATATATCAAGGTATGGAAAAGAAGGAAAGCATGCAAACCGAGATTATGCAGGAATTGATGAATGTTAGTAAGGAAATAGATATCCTCTCGTACAAGATCAGCAGTAGAGCCGCCCAGCTAAATGCCGATGTATTCACAACTAGAAGCGACCCTGTGATAACCGATCTCTGGCACAGCCTTTGTAAACATCACAGAAAAGCCATGGTCTTGTGTGCAGGTATGGGAAGCGTGAAACCTGACATATGCAAAAGGCTCGAGAGACCTCAAGCATGCGTCGAGGCATTGCATCTTTCCGAAGAAGAAACTTGCTGTATTGTTTTCAGACGCAACTTACTAGCCAAGACGAAAGAGAAACGCAAGGTAAAGTACTTCATGTCTTCACCGGTAGTTACCATCGACCCAAATTCAAGAGTCGCATATGCTCTAGGGATCATGAGAAAACATGGAATAGGAAGTCTTGTCGTGGTAGATAGAGGGAAGATAAAAGGCATACTGACTAGAAAAGACCTAATATCCAAGGTCTTTACGGGTGCTGCCGGCCCAGATGAGTTGGTTGTTAGTGAGATAATGACCCCTGCTCCTTTGGTAACAGTAGACCCGGAGAATGATATACAAAAAGTAGCAGAAATAATGGTCAAGAAAAGTGTCAGGCATCTCCCCGTCATAGAGAAAGATAGACTCGTAGGAATGATGGCCATTTCTGACTTCTATGGAGAAGAAATGGTCTGATGTATTCTTGGTCTATACTCTCCTCAGCTCTTCTCACGATATCATTGAATACTGACTGGATGTAACTACATCTAGAGGCCATCGCTACCGAATTAGCAATTCGAAATATGAAAGCATTAGAACCCAAGCTTATATTATCTCAACTTGATGAATTTATCATTTATGAAGAGTTCATTGGGTTATCTCACCACATTTCGAGCACCTGTACATTGGGCAGTCAACAGACTTGTTGAAGCCATGGTGTTCTACGACAGGTTAGAGGCCTTAATGACAAGGATAGTGCAGAGTTGCTCGAAAAGGTTTCTGAACTGGCTCAAGGAAGGTGAAGAAGTTGGGAGAAAGAGCAACTATACCTTCAGATTATTTTGTCAATATGGTAGCGCGTTTTGAATCTAAAACTTCTATTCCTAGCATTGGTCCCAAAAGCTCATTTGGACATGTCTGCAGTCTGAACTTATGTGTCCAGACTACGTGGGAAATCTTCACAAGAATATTCAAAGCTAGACGAATCATCCCATGGCTAGAAAAGAGTAATAAGCTACAGTTAATCTACAGCTAGCATGAGAGAAGAATATCAGATATGCTCAAAACATAAAGTGCGCATGAAGCCCGTTGGAAATGGTTTCGAATGCCCTGTGTGCGCTCAAATAGCCGGCCAGCAGAGAGGGCGAAGAAGACGCTAGTGGCCTAGTGATTCGGCATCTAATCTGCAATGAAGAAGCGTTGTCTGCCAAAGAAAGCCGCAGCTCGATTTCGCCATATTCAAAGACCAAGAGGGAGGCTGACGATCAGAAATGCACGGAGATAGCAAATTGTCGCACATATCATCTCACGAAGGGTCCAAAGAGCATGATCGTAAGCAAGAAAAGGTAGCTTAGAAGGGTTAAGTAGGTTCAATCTCAATGTTCTGTGTAACTGTTTAAGATTGGAGGCACTGTCTTTGAAGAATGTTTGCAGGGATCATCGCTGTGTAAGTTGCTGCTATGGGACAGAGATGCTCCTATTGAAGGATGATGTGAAGCGTATGAATGAACTTGGGTCTCAAAGAAGACTTCTTTGCAGTTGAATTCAGAGGCTTCAAAAAGCTCAGGAATAGTAGCGGTAGATGCGTCTTCCACGATGGAGAGCAATGCACAATCTACTCCAATAGACCATTAGGATGCAGACTGTATCCCGTCATCTTCGACGAAGACCTGAACCATCCTGTAATGGACAGGCTATGCCCATTCAGAGCGGAGTTTCCTCTCTCATCCAAAGCCAGACGGGAGTCATCAAAGCTGTACCTCAAACTGATCGGCGAAAGACAAGCCAAAAACAACGAGAAGGAGCGCTTGGAAAGAGGTTCCCAGTAATGATTGGTAACACGTATAGACCAAAATTCTGGGCAGAGAGACTTGCCTGGCGAGCCAAGCTTAAGTGGGATTTAGTAGCCTTGGTTCTGGGCAACGAAGAAGACCGTTACGTCGCTCTGTTCACAAAACATGGAATAGCCACCCTTGCCAGCGACGCCCTCAAGGCATTTATGAAAGTAAACCAACAGCTATCGCATGCAGATGCTGTCTTCAAAAAATGTGCGTTTGTCCCTTACGCACATCGCAAGGCGTGACGATGAGCCTCTTAAGGATGATGATGCCAGCACTTTAGCTTGAAGCTATATAGAACCCAGTAGAAGCCCTGAGCAAAGATTTGAAGGGTAGCTAAATTGGCTATGTGGTAGAGGAATATATGAATGGAACTCCAAGACGGATAAGAATACCGAAATCAGATAAAAGGGAACTAATGTTTCTTCGTTTAAGTTAAGCTTGTGGAAGAATCCCCAATAGAATTCCAATGGTCTATGGTGATGCTAACGCACTTAAACAGACCAGATAAATGCTATGATTAACATCTATTTTGAAAATAGCGGTAGAAAGACGACCAAAGCATTTTTTTGGCTGTAGTGCGGGGGGTGGGATTTGAACCCACGAAGGCCTAAACCAGAGGATCTTAAGTCCTCCCCCTTTGGCCGTAGCCCTATCTTTGACCTGGCTTGGGAACCCCCGCCCATAATAAATTGTCATTGAGAGTTAAAAAGTCTCACTCCAATTGAATTCAGATCCGCATCGTTCTGGCTCAAGTCTTAAAGAATCCTAAAGAATTAAAAATAAAAGTCATTTACAAGATGCTGGATTAAGATGTCGACCCATTTCGAGTTCAAGATGGCGATTGTGGTTAGATCAGACTTAGATATGAGCCCCGGCAAGGTAGCTGCTCAAGCATGTCACGCATGCTTGGAAGCCTATGAGAAGGCAAGGAGAAGAAAAGACGAATACTGGAAGGAATGGCGCAATGTAGGGGCTAAGAAAGTCATCCTTAAAGCTAGATCGTTAGAGGAACTTCTTGATTTGGAGAAGAAGGCTAAAAGGTTGAAACTACCTTATGCACTGATAGTAGATAGAGGTCTTACAGAAATTCCTCCCAATACTCCTACAGCTTTGGGGATAGGACCATCGATCTCTAAATTGATAGACAGAGTCACTGGCCATCTGCTTTTGCTATGAATAGATAATCTATTTGGTCTATCCTTTTATTTCAGAAGTGCATTGTGATTACATGGAGAGTCAAAGATTTGAAGACTGAGATTTTCACAATAGATAGCGAAGTTGCTCCTGCGTATTTCAACGATCTACTTGAGTTTATTTACAGGAACTACCTTCTCTCTGATCAAAATTCTTTCACGAATATAAGAAGAACTACCGTTGATGGTGAAAATCTTCTCTTATTCACGTTCATTAAGCCAGAGTGGAAAGCACAAGTAGATGTTGAGATAAAAGCTGGAAAGCCTCTTCGAGTGAAGGCAATTATTGATGAGACTCTTCCTCAGAATGTTATCGACGATTTAAAGGAGGGCTTAATTATAAATGTTCAACTTTTTGAAGAAAGAGTTAGGAGGACCACTCTCTATTTCGCATGGGTCAAAGGCAAGGAGATGGCGCCTGAGAAGATGCCAACAGCAAGGAAGAAAGTCGTTGATAGACTCTTCACTGAAACAATGCTTTTGTTCTACATAATCCTCATAGGTGCCAGCATCTTTCTTTTCTTTGTTTTTGGCCTATACGGGATAATCGCCGTCTTAGCCCTGCAATTCATTGTGATTTTGTTTTCAGATAAAATCATGGCTAGAGCAGGTGGCTGGAAGATAGACTCTAGGAACCCTAACGTTTACCTTTTACAGTACCATTTGCCAGCCGAAGAGTACAAAGAATTTCAGAGCAAGTACGGAAAAGAACTATCTAAGATTAAGGGAGAAATCTATGAGAGAAGTTTTGCTGTTGGGAAAGAGCCCAGTTGTGAGTTTAGTGCAGAAATATTCTCCAAATATGGTATAGAATGCATGCCAGGGCGTATGTTGATAAAGATAGTTGATATTTATGATATAGTCAGGAAGGCGACCGAGAAGTTCAAAATTCCTGTGCCCAAGATAGTAATTTCAAACACAATGATGCCGAATGCAGCAGCAACAGGCCCAAGCCCAGCTCATGGAACCGTTATGATAACCACTGGTCTACTTGTTCAACTAGAGGAGGACGAAATACTGAGTGTAGTAGGTCATGAACTAGCTCATCTAAAGGGGAGAGACCCCGTCATCTTGTTCGGTTTGTCTACTACTGAGTACCTGCTCCGGATATTCGTGTTTTTGCCCTTCTTCCTTTTCTTCCCAATTATTTACCTTATACTGGCGATGAGCACAATATATTTCATAGCAAAATTCTTCGAAGCAAGAGCCGATCTTTTATCAGCCATGAAAATAGGACAACCTCAAGTCTTGGCTGAGGCCTTGAGAAAGATAGGTTTTAGAAGGCTAAAATTCGAGAGGTCATCAGATTATAGAATTCAAAGTTGGCTCGGTTTGGACCCCCATCCGCCCACTTACTTCAGGGTTGATCGATTAGAGAAAATGGGATTGCCTTCAAAAGCAAAGTATCCACTTATTCAATCCATTAAAGATGTCATAAATGGTTTCCGTTCTGCATTATGATTCAACAAAGGCCTAAACGAGGTTTCTTCTGTCAAGTCTTGATATTTTGGGCTTCTTTTGCCGTAGCTGGATGGCTAAGGTCTACCAGGATTGCTTCGTACCAAGCATACCTTCCGTCTTTATACAAGAAATATGAATTAAGAACCTTAAGATTGGGATATCTTTCTGCTGCTCTTCTCTCTGCTACCTCACGGGTGCTAACATTTGCCTTGATCTTTGCAGTCCCAAGATGCTTTGGTCTTCTACCAGACTTTGGTCTTTTCTTCCTCATCCCTCCCCTCCCAACTCTAACTCGAACCACTACGAAGCCTTGCTTTGCTTTGTAGCCCAGTCTTCTCGCTTTATCTATTCTAGATGGTCTCTCAACTCTAACTATAGCTGGTTCTTTCCTCCACACTATGGCTCTCTCTCTTATACTCGCCGGCTTTTCCTTCAAAATCTTCTGCCAAGTCTCATTAACATACTTGTACATGATAGAATCAGCCTGTAATTATCATCGATTTATCTTTTTCCTAGATTTAAGTCTTCGATCCAAAGTCAGTTTCAAAGAGGAATGCTCTCTAACAAATCTATTATGGATGGCCCAAAAAAGTATCCGATGTAAGCATAGATTAGGTTCAAGATTATCTTTCCAGTCATAGCAGCTAACAATGCTTTTATCTTCTGATATCCAATGAGTCCAAGAGGTATCCATATCAAATCATCAGGAGTAGCGGGAGTCATGGCAAATGCCAATATCAGCCATAAGCCATACTTCTCCAATCTAGGGCGCCACTTGGCTAGACTCTTTTTTCTCTTCTCAGATAGCATATATCTTCCTCCAACTCCTACATAGTAATGCAGATACTGACCTAACCCAGCACCCAAGCCAGCAAGTATCCCAACTACTAATGGATTAAGACCAAGACCTTGGGGAAGAGGTATGCTCAAGAATGCTACTATAACATATGATGGGAAGACGCCTAGGAACAATGTGCTTGTTGCGAGTAAGCCAGATACAAATGCACCGGAATAGCCCATGCTTTTCAAAGCTGCGATGATACCTTCTGGGTCTATAATGGAAGCTTGTAGGCTGTAATATAGGGCGATGGACACAAAAACTAATAATGCAATGATCGCCCCAACTAATAGAGTCTTTCTCATTTTATTACCTTAACAGACACTCACCATTACATTCAGAAATCCTCATTTTATTAGATCTCTTACAATCTTCTCAACCAATAGAGTCGCAGCCAAATCTTGTGCTTCTTTCGTCTGGGCTCCTATATGGGGAACTGCTACCACGTTATGAAGCTTGACCAGTTCGCTAGAACTCGGTGGTTCAACCTCGAATACATCCAGAGCCGCGCCCTTTATCCAACTGTTCTTAAGGGCATTCAAAAGGGCTTTCTCATCTATGACCGAACCTCTCGAAGTGTTAACTATGTATGCCCCTTTCTTCATCTTGCTTAACGTCTCTTCATCTATCATGTGGTAAGTGTCACTGGTCAGAATAACGTGCAAAGTTACAATTTCTGAAGAGGATAGTAGCTCATCTAGAGATACGGCTTCTGCTCCAACTTCATTAAGTATATTCTTATCTAGTTCAACAACATCAAAGACAAGGATCTTCATTCC
>CAYMHC010000011.1:0-15684 GCA_964390155.1 uncultured Nitrosopumilales archaeon | reverse complement strand
TCCAAAAATATCCCCAAAAAGACCTTAGATTAAAGTTTTGAAGTGGTAGCCCGGGCCAGATTCGAACTGGCGTCACCAGGTAACCCCTTCTTTCGGATCCAGAGCCTGGTATCCCTAGCCCTCGGGGGTTGACCGCTAGACGACCGGGCTTCCAAATTCGTTTTACAATCGAATGATTAAAATCTTTACTAATATATGGCACAGCGAAACCTGAAGATATGTTCGAGTTTACTTTGAGATAACCTCAAGGACTTTTCTTTTTGTTTCTATGCCCAAAAACAAGACGCTTAAGGCGGATATGAAATGCACCATGGCAAATACTAAGAACATAGAAGAAAGCCCGCCGGTTACCCAGAGATAACCAGTTACTGTCGGGGCAAATATTCCTGCGAAACGACCTACACTTGCTGCAAGTCCTGACCCTGTCCCTCTTGCACGTGTAGGATAGAGTTCAGGTGTATAGGCATATAGACCAGACCACGCACCCAGATTGAAGAATGAAATGACACCACTCCAGAAGAGAACCATCGTTATGCCCATCGCTTGTCCGAGCAATAAACTTCCAAGACCAGCAAGAGCCAAGTATGAGATCAATACAGGCTTTCTCCCCACAGGATCGAGAAGAAAAGTAGCGCTAAAGTAGCCGGGAACCTGTATTAAGGTGACAAGCAGTGTGAAGTAAAGAGGAGTTAGAAGTTCTTTTGCGAACATGAGTTCGGTATAAACTGTAGGGAGCCATAGGAATATGCCATGATATGTGTAGACCAAGGCTGCCCATGAAATCCAAAGAACCGCTGTTCTTCTCCTATACATCGGAGACCATACTTCCTTCAGAGACGACTTTGTCAAGTGTAGAGGCTTAAGAGTTGTCTCTTCGTGCAGGTCTACATCTGCACTAATGCCAAGTTTTTCAAGAACTGCTAGAGCTTTCTCTCTCATGCCTTTGAGCTCCAGGTATCTTATTGATTCAGGCACAAAGCGCAAAACCAAAGGAATCAAGAAGAGAGGGACAAATGCCACTAGGAAAGTGAGACGCCAACCATAGGTGGGTAAGAGAAAGAACGGGAAAATCACGGCAAGTAGCGCTCCGTAAACCCAGGCAGTCTCCACCAAGCCTATGAAGCGGCCTCTATGCTTTGCAGGCACGTATTCAGACATATATACACCTGGTTGTGGCAACGATCCACCTAGGCCTATTCCTGCCAAAAAGCGAAGGATGGACATAGATGTGACATCCCATGCGATAGAGCAAAGCCCTGTAAAAACAGCCATCATAGAAACGGTCAACAAAAGCGCCTTCCTTCTACCTATGAGATCAGCAATAATGCCACAACTCAAAGCACCTATGAACATGCCAACGTAACCAGTACTCAGAAGAAGACCTGCAGTTACAGGATCTAATGCCCATTCTGCCTTTATGGACGGTAGAGTCTGAGCGATTAGCATGACATTCATAGCTGTGAATCCATAGATCAGACTGCCTATGATCAGCAGTAAGTAGTGGAACTTCGATAAAGGTGCGCTTTCCAAAAATTCCGTCAGACTTTTCCCCATTTTCTGCTCATAATATGCCTAAATGAATAAAAAATAAAAGTATGTTGAATGTGGCAAAAAAAGAACGAAAAGAATGTTGGAAAGCGATTGTTGCCAGTGAACAGACGAATTTCCAAAATAAGCTCAATGAAATCTTTTCGTAGTCAAAGAAGAAAAACGCTACTAAAATCTTCTAATTCCTAAAAGGACAATGCTTAAAGTATGGGTTCTCTTCACTTGTCCAAGTAGCTGAAAAGGAAGGATATGTATGACTAGGCGCGTTGGAATAATTGGATGTGGTGCCATAGGTTCTTCAATTGCAGAGGCCATTGATGAAGGAGTAGTTCAAGGAATAGAGCTTTTAGTCTTATTTGACCAGATTGTAGAGAAGGCAGAAGCTCTTTCATCTCAGCTTAAGAAGAGGGCAAAGGCGGTTAAAACCTTCGAAGAACTTATGAGTAGTGGTTTGGATTTTGTCATTGAGGCAGCTTCTCAGAGAGCGGTCAGAGATTACGCTATTGAGGTTCTTGATAGAGAAGCTGATCTAATGATTATGAGTGCTGGAGCCCTTCTTGAAGAAGGCTTGTGGGAAGAAATAAAAAGAACTTGTGAAAAGAAGGGCAGAAGGATCTTCATACCTTCCGGAGCTATAGCAGGGATAGACGGTCTAAGAGCTGCAAAATTAGATCTAATTCATGATGTCGTCCTCATAACGAAGAAAAGCCCTAAAGCCCTTTCTGGAGCTCCTTTTTTCGATAAGGCATCTATGAAGCCTGAAGATATCCATGAAGAGAGGCTCCTCTTCGAAGGAAATGCTGTAGATGCTGTAGAGCTCTTTCCAGCCAACGTGAATGTTGCTGCCACCCTTGCCTTAGCAGGAATTGGAGGATCAAAGACAAAGGTAAGGGTTGTAGCGGATCCTAAACTGGACATAAACATTCACGAAATTGAGGTAAGAGGTAGCTTTGGCTCCATGAAAGTCATCATGGAAAACCTTCCCCACCCTGAGAATCCGAAAACCAGTCATATTGCTGTCCTATCAGCCATAGAGACCCTGAGGTCTGCTCTCTCGCTAAGAGCTAGAGTAGGGACTTGAGGAGGCAATTTTTACTGGAATTTTACCAATAAGAGCCATTTTTTGCCCTAATCGTCACTATTTTAAAGCTATAGAACTTCAGCTTAAATCAAATGGCCTCTGAGCGAATCAATGAAGTCTCCGTCATAGACAGGATAATTCAGCTTAAAAAGGAAAGAAATGCCGTTGTCCTTGCTCACAACTACCAAATCCCTGAGATTCAAGACTTTGCCGACTTTGTTGGAGATTCCCTAGGCCTTTCCCAAGCGGCAGCAAAAACTGATGCCAATATTATAGTCTTCTGTGGAGTGCACTTTATGGCTGAGACGGCATCTATCCTTTGCCCTAATAAGAAGGTCCTCATTCCTGACCTCGATGCAGGATGTTCCCTTGCCGCTACAATAAATGGCGATGATCTTAGGGCTTGGAAGAGAAAACACCCTGACGCTGAGGCCATAGCGTATGTGAACACCTCTGCTGAGATTAAGGCCGAAAGCGACTATTGTTGCACTTCTACAAATGCCTTGGAGGTTATAGATGCCATTCCTACTGAAAGAGAAATCTTGTTTGCCCCAGATATGTTTCTTGGTGCTTACATTTCGGCCAAAACGGGTAGAAAATTGCACATTTGGCCAGGAGAGTGCCATGTTCATGCAGGGATAAGGCCAGACGATATCATGAAACTTCGAAACCAGCATCCTGATGCAGAATTCCTTATCCACCCTGAGTGTAGTTGCGCAACATCATGCATGTATTACTTGGCCAAGAACGATATTTTGAGCCATACGTCACATATCCTCTCAACAGAAGGTATGATAAGGAGGGCCAAGGAATCGCCTGCAAAAGAATTTGTGGTAGCTACCGAGACAGGAATCCTTCACAGACTAAGAAAGGAAAACCCAGGGAAGGTCTTCTATCCTGTTAGCGAAAGTGCAGTGTGCAAGTACATGAAGATGATAACTCCTGAGAAAGTTCTAAACTCTCTTGAGAACATGGTCTATGAAGTAAAGGTTCCCGAGAATATAGCGACAAAAGCGAGGGTAGCTATTCAAAGGATGATGCAATTAGTCTAAGGTTGTCCCGGTGGCTATCTCAAACCCTTAATTTCGAGGCTCATATCTAGGGCTTTTGGCGAGTGGGTCAATGCTCCTATAGAGATTACATCCACCCCAGTCCCCGCATATTCTGCGATGTTCGTCTCATCAATATTCCCCGATGCTTCGAGCAAGACCTTACCTCTATAGCCCTTCTCTGCAAACTCTCCCACAACCGCCTTTACTTCTTCAACATTCATATTGTCGAGCATAACTATATCTGCACCAGCCTCAGCAGCCTCCAAAGCTTCTTTCACGCTTCCCACTTCAACTTCGACTTTCTTTGTGAAACTAACCCTTTCTACGGCCCTTCTTGTCGTCTCACCCACAGAACCCACAAGTCTCACGTGATTATCCTTTATTAATACACAATCATCTAGCCTTAACCTATGGGTATCTCCTCCCCCTATCTCCACAGCCCTCTTGTCAAAGGCCCTTAACCCTGGAGCAGTCTTTCTTGTGCAAGATATCTTAACCTTAGTATTGGCCCTTTTCGCAAGTTCGAAGAGCTTTTTCGTTCCTGTTGCAATACCAGACATTCTGGAAAGCAGGTTTAGGGCAACCCTTTCACCCTCCAAGATGGCTTTAGCCTTTCCCCAGATGCGAACGATTTCCTGCCCAGCCTTGATAGTATCGCCATCCTCAGCCAAAGGCTCAGCCACGCAACCTAAGAACTCGAAGATTCTCCTAACCTCTATCAAGCCAGCCAAGACGCCATCTTCCTTTGCTATAATACAAGCTTCTCCTTCAACTTTGTCATCCAAAACTGCTTTCGATGTGATGTCACCAAAGCCCGTATCTTCCCTAAGGAAGTTCATAAGACTCTCTTCTATCTCAAGAGGGAGCAATCGACTCGTCATCTTTTCGAGACGTTCAAGTCATAATTAAAGTTGTTGTGAGGGTATTGATTCATATTCGTAATAGGTTCTTCCACCATGCATAACAAAAGTGGCAAAAAAGAAGGAAAAGCATATTGGCAAGCGATTGTTGCCAGAGAACAGATGAATTTAATAGTCTACAAGAAAGCGTTAGAAAGTGTCATTAACAGTATAAAAAAGGCAACTGATGAATTGAGTGTGAAATACAGAATAGTCCAAGATATGACCGATCAAGAACTGGAATCCTCAGAACTCGTGATAGTTATAGGTGGAGACAGAGAAGTTTTACAGACTTTTCACAAGATTGGCAAAGCGAAGGTACCAGTGCTAGGCATCAATGAATCCAATGAGAGTGGCTTTCTTACAGAGGTCAGCATAAAGGATTTTCGAGAAGTCTTGAAGAAGTTGATGGATGGCGAGTATCGGATAGAGGAGGCTACAAGGCTGGGCGTAATAGTTGATGACAAGGAGTTGCCTCCAGCATTGAATGAAGTCGCGGTCTTCTCATCCAAGAGCGCCACACTTATGGAATATTTGCTTAATGTTGACAAAGAAGTAATCTGGAGAGATTACAGCGATGGTGTAATGGTCTCCACGCCAACGGGCTCTACCGCTTATTCCATGTCTGCTGGGGGTCCAATGGTACTTCGTGATGTTGGGGCATTTGTCGTCGTTTCAGTGAATTCTCTCGATGTTACGAGGCGTCCTTTGATCGTCTCAGACAAATCGTATATAGAGATCAGCGAGATAAGTAGTAGCCATAGATGCGAAGTCGTAGTTGATGGCACTTATAGAATAAAGGTTGCAGAAAGGGTTGATGCCTTCAAGTTTCCCGAGCCTGCAAGGTTTGTAAGACCAGCAGAAAGCTCAAAGGCCATGGAGAAGATGGTCAAGAAGGTAAGACTCGCAGAAGAGCTATTAAAGATGCCTCCAAGTGCAAAACTAATTCTTAAGACATTGGAGTATGAAGGTCCCCTGACTCAAAGAGACCTAGCAAAAAAGACGATGCTACCCGACAGGACAACTAGACTAGCTCTTGCGCTGCTTGTAGAAAGAGGACTGGTTAAGAGAAGATCCACGCTAAGAGATGCTAGACAAAAGGTATACAACATCACCTAGATGAACGAACAGGTTTGATTCGAGGAATGTATTTATACATCAAGAATTCACCCTGAGAAGAGGCATAATAATGATGATGTACAAGATGATAAGAAAAGAACGTGAAATGAATGAGGATGATACTAGAAACTTTCTGCTTGAAGCAAAGCTCGGAAGACTTGGCATGTCCCAAAACGGAGAACCTTACGTGATTCCTATTCAGTACATCTACGACCCAAAGACAGATGAAATATTCTTACACGGCGCCAAGAAGGGAAGAAAGATGGACGCCATAAAGAATAACCCTAATGTCTGCTTTGAGATCGATGAAATGATACGCCTAGTGGTTGCAGATATACCTTGCGAGTACGATCAAGTCTTTCGTAGCGCAATTGCTTTTGGTAGAGCTAGTCTTGTGGACGAACCTTCTAGAAAGGTCGAGGTAATGAAAAAGATTTTCGAAAAATATGCTAAAGAAGCTTCTAGCAAAGTTCCTATCACCGAGAAGACGGTCGAGGGAACCCAAGTCATCAGGATAAAAATCGAGAGCAAAACAGGAAAGGAGAACAAGGGCGGAATAGTACCGTATCCTCAGCCCTAAACATAGTCTTCGAATCTCAAAAGGAAACAAGCGAGCATCCTTTTTCTTTGAGAAAGAATGGATTACAGAAATCGTCTTAAGAGTTAGTTTTTTAAAAGATCAAGAAATTCGTTTGACTTGACACCTAGATATTTTGAAATGAGCCGTTGTTGATGGCGATATCGATATCGTTCGTAGAATAGCTCGAGAAGCAATAATATCCGATGCCCTTGCCTCAGCGATGAACACAATGGCTGAAAGGTTTGAGGATGGAGAGATGCTCCTTCCTCAAATCATGCTAGTTGCAGATGAAGCGTTTGAAGGCGATAAAGTCGGTGAACCAGAGCTCATCAGAGGTTCTGGAAGAGCAAAGCTTTGTGCCATAGTGATAAATACCATTGAAGGAGATATTCACGATCTTGGGAAGAATATGATAGCTGCTATGTTGAAAGGCTTTGGTTTATAGGTGTATGATCTAAGTAGGAACGTAAAGGTTGAAGATTATATTAAAAAGGCAAAGGAGACAAATGCTGACGTAATTGGAGTCTCTGCTCGAAATTCAACAACGACTGCGATTCAAAAAGAGAGTAGTAGATGCTGTTAAAGAGGCTGCGACATACCCCAGGACAAAGATGATGGTAGGAGGAGCATGTGTAACTCCAGAATGAGCCGAGAAGATCGGAGCCGTTCATGCTAAAAGTGCCACAGATTCAATCGGAGCAATAGGAAGACTTGTAAAAAATAATCTGTCACAAATAACAACCTCGATTAGAAAATTAAGTTTAAATAGTATTGCTACTTCTTTTTTTTGGAGCGAACAAAAATGTCTAAGAATAACAGTGTCCCGAACGATCCATCTGAGACAAACCGTGAAGAGAGGAGATTTGAGAGAAGATCACCCTCAAACCACATATACGTCGGAAAGAAGCCCGTCATGAGCTATGCCATGTCTGCCCTAATTCAGCTCACCCAGAGCGACCAAATAATCATCAAGGCTCGAGGAATGGCTATATCTAGAGCGGTAGACGTATCCGAAATAGTCACAAAAAGACTGGGAAATAACGCCTTTGAGGCCAAGGACATAAAGATAGATACGGAGCTACTAGGTGAAGGAGAAGAACAGAGGAACGTCTCTACGATAGAAATCGTCGTGGGCAAGAAATAAGACTCAGAACGATCAATAGTATAAAATGGCTCACATAAGCGGTGAGTCTGCTCGATCCCCTGGCTGGGATTCTTGCTAGGGAAGAGAGAGAGCGACCAGTGTAAACTAAATGGAATCTCTTAATACAAAGCGAGCGAGATATCTTACCTGTGGTATGCACAACTACAAATTTGACAAAATCGGGAGTTTGCAAGATATGCAATAAGCGTTCTCAATTCTTATCGAGAGCTATAGAAGTGTGCCAATCTTGCATTCGTGATAACCCCAAAGGTGCAACAAAAATCTGTCTGGACAATCATGGAAAGGCTAGAAGATCTTTCAACCTTCCTGAGAGAATCCCCAAGTCACCATCCGGGATACCATGCAATATATGCGCCAATGAATGTAGGACGGGCTTAGGTGAGAAAAGTTACTGTGGTCTGAGGAAGAATCAGGAAGGAAGGCTCATCAGCCTAGTCAATCCAAACAGAGGATTGTACCACGCATATCTTGATCCCCATGTCACCAACTGCTGCTCTGCGTGGTTCTGTCCAGCAGGAACCGGTTCAGGATTTCCAAGATTTTCGCTTCACAATGGCCCCGAGATGGGCTACTATAATCTTGCCATTTTCTTCTACGGTTGCAACTTTGATTGTTTATTCTGCCAGAATTCGTCCCACAAAGAAATTGGTGCAGCGCCCTCCCATAGTATAGACGATTTGGTTACGTTTACGTTGCAAAACCCTAAAATCACCTGCTGGTGCTTCTTTGGGGGTTCTCCAGAGCCACAACTGCCTTTCGCCATAAAGGCCTCAGAAAGAGTTCTCGAGCAAAAACCGAAGGACAGAGTTCTTCGCATCTGCTTCGAGTGGAACGGTTGTGGTCATCCGAATTTGGCCAGAAGGGCTGCCGAGCTTGCCTTTTGCAGCGGTGGGAACATAAAGTTCGATCTCAAATGCTTCGACGAGAGCATGAGCTTTGCATTAAGTGGAGTATCCAACAAGAGGTCTTTTCAGAACTTTGAGATGATAGCTCATGATTTCTATGATCTAAGGGACGAAACACCAGTCCTTGCGGCTTCTACGCTAATGGTTCCAGATTATGTTGATTCAGATGAAGTTGAAGGAATAGCGAAATTCATAGCCAGTCAAGATAGAAGAATCCCCTATAGCCTATTGGTGTTCCATCCAGATTTTTTGATGAGAGATTTGCCCATAACGCCTTTAGATCAGGTGTTGAGGTGCTATAAAGTAGCTAGAGAGCATTTGGAAAGGGTCAATATTGGAAACTTGCATCTTCTTGGTTGTCACAACCTAAAGGAATTTGTATCTTGAAAAATGAAGTGAGAGCGAGCAAATGTAGAGCATTATGTTACCGTATCTTCACTTTCTTGGCACGCAATCTCTTTTCAAAGGGTAATATGATTTCCAGCAACCCATTTTCGAACCTAGCCTTTATTTCATCAGTCTTGATTTGACGGTATACGGTGTAGGACCTGTGCACATTACATCAACCTTCCCACCGTCTACACAGAAGTCTCTGCTCCAGACGGATAGGTCCATGTCTTCTTTCTTGGCTCTAGGAAGCTCCACTTCGATTATGCAGCCTTCATCTTTATCATCATGACATATAGTGGCGCCAGGGAACAGTGTAGTCTTCGTCACTTTTTCCTTAGACATTTTTTCCATTTGTGTCTATCCAACAAAACTTATTTCTAAGCTTTTGACTAAAAAGTAGTTAAAAATGGGAAATCTATCCAAACTGTCGGATGAGGTGGAAGCTTCAAAGGGAGAATTATTGAAGCTTGCATCGAGTCTTATAAGAGCCAAAAGTGAGAATCCTCCGGGAGATACATCAGAAGCTGCCAATGTTGCTGAAGACTATCTAAGAGCAATTGGGTTGGGCACAAAGCGCTTTGAACCTACAACGGGACACGTCAATCTGATAGCTGAGCTAGGAAGTAGAAAGGATTACGGCCTTATCCTTTGTGGACACATAGATACAGTGCCTATAGGCGATATGAACAGATGGAGCTTTGATCCTTTTTCTGGCGAAGTGGTTGAAGGTCGTATTCTAGGTAGAGGCGCTACAGATATGAAAGGAGGAGTGGCGAGTGTTCTCACGGCTGTTAAAGCTCTAATCAAACACGAGCAAGGATTGAAAGACAGAATCACGGTAGCACTGTTTTGTGATGAAGAAACGGGAGGTCAGTACGGAGCCCGATGGGTCCTAGAAAATAGATTGATAAGAGGTAAAGCTATGATAATAGGCGAGTACTCGAACTATCACAAGCTAGGTCATACCATAGTGTCTGGAGAAAAAGGGACCTTATGGTCAAAACTGAAGTTCGTTGGCTTTTCACATCATGGAAGCAGACCCATGCTGGGAGACAATGCCATAATGCATGCAGTGAGAGCGTTTAAAAAATTGAAAAGCCCCATACTATCCAAAGTGAAAGCACCTTACGAAGCCATAGAGCTTGTCAAATTGGGGAAAAGAGCCCTTATAATGAATTATGGAAATACAAGCAGCCTCAAGCCTCATTATTCTATGGATCATTACACATTGAACGTCGGTGTGATCAAAGGAGGAGTGAAAGCCAATATCGTTGCAGATTCGTGCGAAGTAGAGCTTGACTTAAGGATACCTATTGGAGGAAGTAGAGCAGAAGCAGAGGGGATCATGAGAAATCTGGCAGCAGGGGGAAAGATAGAGTACACAAACTATGCCCCGCCTTCTTTCACTCCTCCTGGTAGTAGCCTTATCAAAACTTTAAGAAAGGCTAGTCAAAATATATTCAAGGAAAGCACTCCTGCTATATGCACAAGCGCTACAACGGATGCCCATCATTTTCGGTCTTCTTTGAATATTCCGGTGGTGTCTTATGGACCTGGCTACGAGGAGGCTCTTCATGTCGATAATGAATCTGTCGATGTCATCGATGTATTGGGATGTGCCAAGGTTTATGCTCAAACAGCTATGACTATTTCATCTTAACTTATGCTTTAAGATTCCTTTTACTGAATAATACTCTTTGGTTTCATAGTGGCTTTCAGAGTGCATATTGTTTCAAACTTTGGTCGAACCTAACAAAGGTTTATTAGTTCAAAAGAAGATGTCATGATTGATGTCGGCACTCTACGATATGGTAAGAGAACAATTCCTGCAGGCAGATGAGGCTAGCATAATCGCGCTATTTTTCATAGCATTCATAATTATATTCATAATTGCATCATCATTAAAGGTGGTAAGGGAGTACGAACGCGTTGTTGTATTCAGGCTCGGGCGATTGCTCGGTGCAAAAGGTCCAGGCTTGGTTGTTGTTTTGCCTTTCATAGACAGAGTAAGGAAGATAGATTTAAGGATACTCACGTTGGATGTGGCCAAGCAGAGCATAATCACTAGCGATAACGTCACTGTTGATGTAGATGCAGCAGTATACTTTAGGGTTGCAGACCCTGTAATGGCCACAATGAAGGTCCAAGATTTCATAATATCTTCAACTCTACTTTCCCAGACTACTTTGAGGGATGTTCTAGGTCAGGTCGAATTCGACGATCTACTCACAAAGAGGGATGAATTGAACAAGAGGCTGCAAACCATCCTAGATGAATCCACGAACCCGTGGGGGATCAAGATAACTGCAGTAGCAATAAAAGATGTTGCCATCCCCGAGAGCATGCAGAGAGCCATAGCAAAACAGGCAGAAGCCGAGCGTGAAAGAAGAGGCAGGATAATAATGGCAGAAGGCGAATTGCAGGCAGCAAAGAAGATGTCCGAGGCCGCTGACTACTATATGAAGAGCACGGCTGCCTTGAGGTTAAGGGAACTTCAAACATGGACGGAAATAGCTCGTGAGAAGAATTTGATAGTGGTTACAGAGAGCGCCTCTCCAACTCTGGGTGCCCTGCTCGGATTGATGAAAGAAAAGAAGACTGAAAGTCATTGATCTATGACAAAGAAATCTTTGTTATTAATTCAAATAGTATCGCTTTGGATCATATCACTTTCCATAGGCTTGAGCACAGCTCAAACTCAGACGGATAATAAAGTCCTATGGATCAAAATAGACGGGACTATCACTCAAGCTACGGCCGATTTTGTAGACATAGCTATAAGATACTCAAATCAGGGATCGTACTCCGCAATACTTTTGAACTTAAATACACCAGGAGGCCTTTTGGATTCTACATTTAACATAATAGACAAGATGCAAAGCTCAAATGTGCCAGTTATGGCTTACGTCTTTCCACCAGGAGGAAATGCTTGGTCTGCCGGCACTTATATTCTGATGGCCAGCGATTATGCTGCCATGGCTCCCTATACAGTAATAGGTTCAGCCCAGCCAGTGTCCGGTCTAACTCCTATCACCGATGAGAAGATTATTAATGCTCTAGTTGAGAAAATGGGTAATTTTGCCAGCCTTCATGGAAGAAACGAAACCCAAGCGGAAAGGTTCGTCACCCACAATGATAACTTGAACCCCGATGGAGCTCTAAGTTTCCATGTCATAGAGGCTATTTCAACTTCTCCACCAGAGCTTATGGAGAAAGCTGATGGTGCAAAGGTCAATACATTACATGGAGAAAAGTTTTTGAACACTAAAGATGCCGAATTAGTAGAGTTCAAGCCAGGTCCTAGGACTGTACTTCTACAAATTTTGAGCGATCCAACCATATCTTCCCTGTTGATAACTCTGGGAATATTTGCAGTATTGTTGGGACTTTCAGCTCCAGGCTGGGGTGCAGAAGTTCTTGGTGGAGTAATGCTAATTCTCGGGCTTATAGGAACAGGTTTTAATGTAAATTATGGCGCCCTTCTCCTCCTCATCATGGGAGTGGGACTGATGCTGATTGAAGTGTATACTCATGGTCACGGAGTTGCTGGAATAGGAGGGGCGATAATTATGGGCATGGGAGCGATTTTATTGGTTTCCAATCCTCCAGCACCTTTGCTAGTCTCTTCCGAGTGGTTCACAACCTTTCTTTTCACTGTTTTGGGAGTGATAGCCATTGTAGCAATCTTCTTCGGTCTACTTGCTTACAAAGTAATAATGATAAGAAGGAAGAAGCCAACCTTTGATAAGTTCCCGAGCGGCCATGGACGAACCATTGATAGTATTGGAGCAGGAGAGCCTGGGTTCATAATAATCGAAGGCGAATTCTGGTCAGCCACTAGTAAAAACTCTATTGATGCAAACAAAGAAGTCAAAGTGGTGGGCAAAGATGGATACAAATTGATCGTCGAGGAAGTCAAGGACTAATTTGTACATACTCTATGTTCTAAATTGAAAAATTAGGAAGATTAATTTAGGAGAACAAACAATAATTATAAGGATTCTATGTTCCGTGGCGAAACTGAAGTACTGGTAAGACGTAAGACTTTGGCCATCCTTCAAGATGAAGTGAAAATGGTAGTCGAAGCAGCGAGGGAGCTGTCTCGAGCCTATTCTGCTTTATTGAATCAGGATTTAACTACTCTAAACAAGTCTGTAGAGAAAATAAAAAATGCTGAAACAAGCGTTGGAGCCCTTAGAAAGTCTCTAACTAGGGAGCTGGCTGAAATAGGAGCTATGATCATGAGCCGCGAGGATGTTCTGAGAACGGCTTATGCTATTGAGAATGTAGTGCATTTTATCGATGGAATAGTCTTCAGAGCTTCACAGATAAGTGGGAAGTTCTTGAAGGATAGCAGGCTGTCTATTGAAATCAAGGAGCTGATCGACATGGCGGTCGAGATTGTGCAAAGATTGAGCGAAGTGATTCGTTCACTAACCATAAACCCTGCCCAGTCCATAGAACTCGCTAGTAACGTAGAGAAGTTGGAGAGCCAGATCGATGTCAAATACAGGCAAATAATAGTCAAGGTTCTGAACGAAGTCAGCTCGATGAAAGACCTAATATTCCTTAAGGATATAGTCGAAAGGATAGAAAACATGTCTGATGCATGTTTAAGTGCATCTGATTCTGTCACGATTCTTGCTCTAGGTCTATGAGTGAAAAAGATTGCCCAAACTGGTTCAAAAGCCCTCAGGAGAGCTAGTGGAGAATAGAATAATCATATGGGATATTGAGGAGTCCAGAAGGCTTTTCAAAGAAGGGTTCTACGGCAAACCAATCGGTATTGCCAAGCCCAAAGGAGCAGATTTCGATGCACCTTTAATTTTGGATTTGATAGAGGGATATTATCTTGCCAGTGCGGGAAGAATAACGATCTATAAGGGTGAGAGGAAAAAGAGGGTCTCTCTAAAATCTATGGAGAAGATATGTAACAATGAATATGCCGACTTCAAGGAAAAGTTCCTCGTCTATGAGAAACTAAGAGAGGCGAATTATGTGGTATCACCAGGCATAAAGTTCGGTTGCGATTTTGCTGTTTATGAGCATGGACCTGGGATAGACCATGCTCCATATTTGGTTCAAGTTGTAAAGCCTGATGACGATATCACGGCTACGAGTGTTGTTCTATCAGGTAGGCTTGCTACAACTGTAAGAAAGCAGTTCATACTGGCCTTGGTAGACATGGAACAAGAAAAAGTGAACTTCTTATCTTTTGATTGGTGGAGAGCTTAAACTCTCAGCATAATGAAAATTTCCTGAAAATTGTCGATGAACTGAACAAAAAGAATAAATATGTTAAAGGGCAAAGAGTTTCATGTCAAACAAACCTATGGCAAAATACTACAAGCGGGCTCTCATTTCTTCAATGTTTCTAATGTTCGCAGTTTCTCTCTTTGTTCTTCCTGTTCAACCAGTTTCAAGCAATTCAGAAGTTACTATTTTCTCTGAAGATTTCGAAGGAGTCTTTCCAACAGATAACGACTGGATCGTAGCCGATCTTGATAGCACTAATGATGAAGACTATTGGGGAGCTTCTGATTATAGAGCAAATAGTGGAACCCATAGTGGTTGGTGTGCCCAAATTGGTGAACGAACAGGGTGGTCTTTGCTTTTCAAAGAGGATTTTGAGGAAGGCTTCGGCGATGGGATAAATGGCTGGAGTGTGGGTGATGATAATCCAAGTGGCACCGAAGCCTACTGGGATGACGTTAATTTTGACTTCGGAGATGAAGATGCAGCTTCGGGGAACTTCAAAGCTTATTGTGCAGGTGTCGGTTATTCTGGAAGCGAATTGAATCCAGAATACACATACGATATGGATGCTTATATGACAAGGACAATCGACTTAACTGGTTATGATCAAGCTGGTGTGTTTTTCTTCTACAAAATGATCTCTTTCGATATTGGATTTGAGTACGGTCAGTTCTTAGTAGATGGTGGACAAGTGAAAAAATACGACGTTGAAAAGTCTGATTGGACAGTGGATTTGACAAGCTTGAATGCCTATGTTGGAAGCACTATCGAGATAGGATGGAACTTTCATAGTGACAACCTTTTTAATGATGAGGGATGGTATATCGACTGGATTGTTGTTATAGGTCATAAAACCACCGCGGCATCCAATACAGAGTCGCATAATTACGATGATTTTATGGAAGCCATCATGCAGAAGCAGATAGACCTAAGCGAATATGCCTCAGCCAATCTAAGCTACTATTATTGGACCGATTTCACATATTTTACATCCGGTTTTGATTATCTTTATGTAGAGACATCGTCCAATGGCGTTGTCTGGGATACGCAAAGGACATACACGGAAGAGAGCTTTGGATGGGTTCAGGATGCCATTGATTTAACTGAATATGTCGGCTCTAATGTATATATAAGATTCCTCTTTACAAGTAACGATTTTTATAGTTTCTTTGAAGGAGCCTATTTGGACGACATTGAGATAACTGGCACCCCTCACGATGATGCCGGTACCGGTAGCGATGCTGGCGATGATTTTGATGAATCTGCCCAGATAGGAGTTGGAACTTATGAAGGCTTTGTTATGCCCCTCGATGAAGACGATTACTACAAGATTTTCGTGTCTGCTACCAATGTCATCAACATAACAATGATTCCTTCTGAATTCATGGATTTTGATCTTGCACTCTATGATCCCAACGAAGATTTGGTTGACGAGTCCACCAATAGTGATGACGCTCCAGAGAACATATTACACACTGCCACCATCTCAGGAGATTACTTTATTTTGGTTCATTTCGTCAGCGATAAGCCTACCCAATACAACTACACACTAGAAATCTCGATAGAGGATCATGTTCCTCCGACTCTCTCAATAACTTCACCCACGAATGGAACTGAAATAAAGTCACCAAGTGTTACGGTTACATGGACTGGTTCAGATGCAGATACTGGCATAGACCACTACGAAGT
>CAYMHC010000010.1:0-18721 GCA_964390155.1 uncultured Nitrosopumilales archaeon | reverse complement strand
TAAGGGGATAGATGTCATAAACCCATTATGTGTAGCCCAAATATGTGGAGACAAGATTTTAACTACTTTAACTTTAATAAAGGCTGATGTGCCAATCCCTGAAACTCTTATAGCTTTTTCCCCTGAGAGTGTATCTAAAGCTATTGATAAGACTGGTTATCCTGCTGTCCTTAAGCCCATAATAGGTAGCTGGGGAAGGTTGGTGGCTCTCCTTAAAGATAGGGATACAGCAGACGCTATAATAGAATCAAGGGAATTGTTGAACAACCCTATTTATAAGATATACTATCTACAAGAGATGGTGAATCGCCCACCTAGGGATATAAGAGCCATCGTAGTTGGTGATAAGGTAGTCGCCTCGATATATAGGCACGCACCGCAGGGAGACTGGAGGACGAATGTGGCAAGAGGAGGCAAAACTACTCTATGTCCATTGACCAAGGAGCTCGAGGACTTGATGCTAAAGGCTGCAAAGGCTGTTGGAGGAGGAATTCTAGGAGTGGATGCCATGGAGAGTCCTAATGGAATTCTTGTTCATGAAGTCAACAACACAGTAGAGTTCAAAGGTGCCATGGCTGCTGGTGCTGTTAATATACCTGATGAAATCTTGAATTACGCACTAGAATCGGTGAGAAGATAAAATTGAGAGTAGGAATTTTGGGCGCTTCTGGATATGTAGGGGGAGAACTGCTAAGAATTCTCCTCTTCCATCCTGAAGTTGAAGTGACGTGTGCAACTTCCAAACGTTATTCAGGCGAATATTTACATCATATCCACTCCAACCTAAGAGGCTTAACGGACCTTAAGTTCATAGAACACAAACCAGAGGAGATATCCAATAATTGTGATTTGATTTTCTCGTCTCTACCTCATGGCTTATCGGTAAAGACCATCCCTGACTACATAGAAAGAGGCATGAAAATCATCGACCTCAGTGCTGATTTCAGGTTAAAAAATCCAGAAGATTATAAGAAATGGTATGGCTATGAGCATCCCCATCCCGATCTGCTAGGGAAGTTTGCATATGGAGTCCCAGAGCTTCATCGTGAAGAGATAAGGAAATCATCTTTAATAGCTTGCCCAGGCTGTATGGCTGTGGCATCCATTCTTGCTTTAGCCCCTCTTGCTAAGAGCGATGATATTGATAAGGATAGAATAGTAGTAGATGCAAAGATAGGTTCATCAGGGGCAGGAGGTGCTCCATCGCTGTCAACTCATCATGCTGAACGCTTTGGTGTAATAAGACCCTATAAGCCTGTTGGCCATAGACATACAGCTGAGATAGAGCAAGAGCTTGTTCAGATTTCAGGGAGCAATGTAAAAGTTGCAATGTCAGCCCATGCAGTCAACGTTGTTAGGGGGATATTGTCCACCTGTCATGTATTCACTTTTAAACCGTTTATTATATCTGACCTATGGAAAATCTACAGAGGCTTTTATCAGAAGGAACCCTTCATAAGATTCGTTAGAGATAAGAAAGGTTTGTACAAGCTTCCAGATCCAAAGGTGGTAATTGGCTCAAACTATTGTGATATAGGCTTTGAAGTCGATGAGCATGTAAACAGAGTTGTTGCCTTTTCAGCTATAGACAACTTGATGAAAGGAGCGGCAGGGACCGCTGTTCAGAATATGAATATTGTGCTTGGCTTTGATGAAAAGGCAGGTTTACAGAGCCCAGGGTTGCACCCAGTGTGAAAATATGGTCATAGTAGTAAAGATAGGGGGAAGTATTCTAGAAAAGGGGGTAAACCCCACAATACTAGAGGATCTGAAGGATGTTTTCACTCATCAGAAGATTCTACTTGTTCATGGTGGCGGCGACCAAGTTACTGAAATGGCTGAGAAGTTGGGGAAGCCTCAGACTTTCATAGTATCTCCCGAGGGGATTAGAAGCAGGTACACTGACTTGGAGACGATTGTAATATATACCATGGTCATGGTCGGGAAGATAAACAAGGAGATAGTTTCTGCGCTCTATAAAGTGGGAATAAAGGCCATAGGTCTCTCAGGAATCGATGGTTCGGTCATAAAGGCTGAGCGCAAGAAGAAATTGATAGCAATGGACGAAATAGGTAGGAAGAGGGTAATAGAAGGAGGTTATACTGGCAAGATAAAAGCGGTAAATTCTGATCTATTGAATCTCTTGATTGTTAATGATTACATGCCCATAATAGCTCCTATAGCCATTAGTAATGAGGGAGAGCTACTCAATGTAGATGGTGATAGGGCAGCATCTTATATCGCTGGAGGGATCAAAGCGGATAAGATCATATTCCTTACAGATGTTCCAGGAGTGCTGATGGATGGCAAGCCTATTCCAAAGATGAGTCTTTTTGAGGCTAAGGAGATCATGCCAAAGATTGGTTTCGGAATGGAGAAGAAGGTCTTAGCTGCCACAGAGGCTTTGGACATGGGTGTCAAAGAAAGCATAGTGGCTTCAGGACTTGTGGAAAACCCCATAAAGTCAGCTATAGAGCACAAGAATGGTACGGTGATTTCACCTGAATGAAGGAGAAATAAAAGAAATCGAGGACAAGCATTCTGCCGATGTTTACGAAAAACTTCCTATAGTAATAGTGAAGGGGAAAGGAGCTGTTCTTTGGGACATAAAAGGTAGGGAGTACATAGACTGCATGGGAGGTTACGGAGTTGCTATAGTAGGGCATTGCAACCAAAAAGTAATTGATGCCATAAATGAACAATCCAGGAAAATCATAACATGCCATAGTTCTTTGTATAATGACGTTAGGGCGGATCTTTTGGAAAAAATCACAAAGATTTCTCCTAAAGGCATGGATGAAGTTTATCTTTGTAATAGCGGTGCCGAAGCGGTAGAATGTGCATTGAAACTTGCTCGAAGACACTCTGGAAAGCCGGAAATAATAGCTATGACGAGGGGGTATCATGGCAAAACCCTTGGAGCCTTATCAGCAACTTGGAGTCAAAAGTATCGTTCACCTTTTTTGCCACTGGTTCCAGAGATTAAATTTGCACCCTTTGGTGATGCAAAGAAACTGAGAGAGGTCTTGACGGAGAAGACTGGAGCAATAATATTAGAACCTGTACAAGGTGAGAGCGGGATATATGTGGCTCCTGATGGCTTCCTAAGGGAGTTGAGAGAGATTTGCGATGAGAAGAATATAATTCTAATCTTCGATGAAATTCAGACAGGTTTTGGTAGAACTGGGAAAATGTGGGCATGCGATCATTGGAATGTAGTACCGGATGTGATTTGCTTGGCAAAAGGAATAGCAGGTGGTCTGCCTCTAGGAGCGACTCTGGCCAGAAGAGAAGTCATGTCTGCTTTCAAGACTGGAGACCATACGAGCACATTTGGTGGGAATCCTTTGTCATGCGCTGCTGCATGTGCAACCATAGATTACATACTGAAAGAGAATCTAGTTGAGAGAGCGGCCAGTCTAGGGATTACCTTCAGAAAAAGGCTGGAGAAGATCAAAGCGATCCGTAGTATAGTCAGAGATGTAAGAGGTTTGGGGTTGATGCTGGGGATGGAGCTAAGGTTCGATATCAAAGATGTGCTGATAAGAGGCATTGAGAGAGGGTTGATGATGCTATATTCAGGCAAGAACATTCTTCGCTTCCTACCACCCCTAGTGATAAGCGAGGAGCAGATTCACCGAGCTATGGACATACTTGAACTGGAAGTATCTGAAGAACAGAAGTTAAGGATGGAAACCAAACTAGGTTCCGCCAAATCCGGGTGAGACGCAGAGTAGTGAGTCCTTTTGACATTTTCGTTGCACGCCTTTATCGATTCGCCTTCGGATCGAATTTGGAGCACCATCAGCCCTTCCGATTCTGTAACGTGGTCATCACATATTGCTAGATCATTAATCCTTGCGATAGCATCAATGATGAGTTAATGACAACAACACAACGGATATAAGAGAATATACTACATAATGATGGCGACTATGATAGAAAAGAAAGGATTAGCGCTGGCAATTGGGCTCAATTCTGTGAATCCAGAACACTACGGAGGATGGTCTGGAGAGCTAATCGCATGTGAAGCTGATGCGGAAGATATGGCCAATATAGCAACATCCCAAGGTTTTGATGTAAGCACCCTACTCACCAAAGATGCAACTCGTGAACAAGTAACAACAAAAATCAAAGATGCTGCCAAGGCATTGCAATCTGGGGATATTCTTGTGTTAAGCTACTCAGGGCATGGAGGACAACTCCCGGACCTCAATGATGATGAACCTGATGCGCAAGATGAGACCTGGTGTCTTTATGACGGTGAACTCGTGGATGACGAAATCTATGCCTTGTTGGGGGAGTTTCCACAAGGCGTACGCATTTTAGTCTTCTCCGACAGCTGCCACAGCGGCACGGTTACTAAAGCGGCTTATTATAGAGAAAAGGTCGATGTCCGAAGTTCAAACATGGATATCAATCAAGTTAGATACAGATTCATGCCTTCAACTGTAGCACTTCGCACCTATCGAGCCAATAAAGACTTCTATGACAAAATATTGAAAGATGTTCAGCTGAAGGACGCAGAAGACAAAGTAGAGGCGTCGGCTCTGCTGATATCTGGATGCCAGGATAACCAATTTTCAATGGATGGCGATTTCAATGGCCTGTTTACTTCTCAACTGCTGACAGTGTGGAAGGATGGCCAATTCAAGGGCAACTATAAGAAATTCCACAAGAATATAGTCAAACGCATGCCACCAGAGCAAACGCCGAATTATTTTCGTGTGGGACCAAAGGATCCTCGTTTTGAAAAACAGAAGCCGTTTACGATTTGATGGCGGTTGGCGGGCAGAGCTTGGCCTAATAAACCCAAAAATGGAATGATGTCCCCCGATCCTATGAGAGCAGGGAATAGCTCTCATCACCTTTTGTTTATCCGTATGATCTAGGCCCGAAAGAGTGATCTAGAGTAATTCTTTACTTATTGGCAAGCTGGATGAAGCTCCCAGCTGAATAGAATCAAAGGAAGGCTGAAAACTGGTCTAAAAGGGCTGAAGAAACAGACCGCCAGGCAAGGAACTGAATGTGGGTCAACATCTTCGTCGAGCTAATTGTTCACATATTTCGATCTTCTTTGCTCGTGGCATCTTCTTGATTTCCACTTCTCTTTGCATAGCATGCGCACGACTTCTACATCTCTCGTGATACAGAAGACTTACTGGGAGCCTGCTACGTGTGAACTTTGAAGCTGTTCCTCTGTTGTGTTCTGCCAGTCGCCTCTTGACGTTGATGGTATGCCCTGTGTACAGGTGCCCTGTTCTACACATCAGAATGTAGACATAATAGACCAAGACAAAGATAGGTCAGTGTCCACTTGTATTTGAAACCATCTGCTCCAATCTAAGTAAACTTAAAACCTACCCTTACACTTCTCTAATCCATGTCCACAGAAGTCTATGATGTAATCATCGTTGGAGGCGCTTCTGCAGGTTTAACGGCTGGAATTTATACAGCTAGAAGGAATCTGAAAACTCTAATTCTGACCATAGACATTGGGGGTCAGGCTTCTATAGCATCTTCTATCGAGAACTTTCCAGGGTTCTTGGGAATCGATGGTTTTCAGCTTATGCAGAAGTTCGCTGACCAAGCACAAACATTTGGAGCAGAAATTGTCTTCGACAAAGTCATAAAGATTGAAGATATTAGCGGAGAATTTCTAGTCAGGACAGCTTCAGAAAACTACAAAGCCAAAGCGGTAGTCCTTGCCTTCGGCAAAACTCCAAGAGAGTTGAAGGTACCCGGAGAAACAGAATTCAAAGGCAAAGGGGTGTCCTATTGTGCGACATGTGACTTACCTTTGTTTAGAGGTAGGACCATAGCAATCATAGGCGGAGAAAATCCAGCTTTAGACGCGGCTACATTTGGTGGAGAAATCGCAAAAAAGGTATATTTAATTCATGATAGAGACGAGATCAAAGGATACAAATCCTTAGTCGAAGGAGTGACAAAGAAGGAGAATATCGAAATAATTCCTAATACAGTTGTGAGAGAGATCAAAGGAGATGTAAGAGTTAGAGCAATTGCAGTACTTGATACGAAGAAGAATGAAACGAAAATAATAGAGATTGATGGGGTTTTTGTGGAACTTGGTTATGAGATCAAAACAGATTTTGTCAAAGACCTTGTAAAGCTGGATCAATACGGGCAAATAATAATAAGTCAAAATTGTGAGACCTATTTTCCCGATAGTGATAGGATTCGACCTGGAGTTTTAGCTGCTGGAGATGTGACCAATGTTCCGTTCAAGCAAGTAGTCGTTTCTGCAGGAGAAGGATGCAAAGCTGCCTTACAGACTTACAATTATGTCCGTAGAAGAGAATCTTCTTTTGTGGCTGACTGGGTTCATACATCTGAAAGATAGATGTAGATTGTCAAATTAAGGTTGAGAATTTCATTCGCTAGAGTTGTCGCGATAGCCATAAAAAGTAGAGATCAATTGATTCTGTAGGAATTTGAACGGAGTTTTTCTCTAGAAAATCCAAACGTAGAAAGAACGGTCTCAGCTGCATCTAATACCATATCTTTATACTTCTTTTTATCATAATTTATTCTTGAACCAGCTAATTCATAGGCTAATACTCTACATAAGGGATTATCCTGATTTGCATCCACAAGAATAAACTCTATAGACTCACCTTCACTCACCTTCTTTCCTTTGCTTATCAACTGAATAGCAGCCGATATGTGAGGGAACACGCTCCTATACTTCGCTAGAGGTTTCCTCAGAATTTTAGAGATAACAAGTTCTTCTATTGCTATATCTCCCACCATTACTTTATCAATAGCTTCTGTCACTAATCGCAACGCTGCCCCATAGCCAATCATGCGAACTTCTTCGGTATTCTTGCAGTTGAAGAGAGTCTGAATTAGCTTAATTTGAAAACATTTGATGAATTTTGGAGTATCATGGCGCCTTAATTCGATTCCTCTTGCAACCATCTCCCCATTTTGAAGAATGCCAAAGTAGTGCTTCTGAGCCTCCATTTTCATCGATGGATCTGACTCTAATGGAAGCAAAAGCAAGAATCTGTAGTGGTGATCTAAAGAAATTGGTAAACCTATATGCTCGCTTATCTTCTTCGCTAGTTCTTCGTAATCTTCCTTCTTAGCTCCATCCTTCTTTATGAAAATGCTGTCAGTATCTGCGTAAATTAGCTCGTAACCCAAACTCTGAACGAAATCCTTAGTCATTATCATGATCTCCCTGGATTTTCGGTTTATCTCTTCAAAAGCTAGAACGTTTCCGAAGCGGTTCCAGCAGCAACCTGAAGTACCATACAAGCAGACGAGGATGAGCTTAAGGGCATTTTGGCGTTGTTCACAATACAACCATTCAGTACTATCTTTCAGGAAAATTTTTCTCAGTCTTTTGAAGTATAGCCTTCTTTCTAAGGCACTTTCAGTAACATTTGGTAAGATCGCGCATTCCTTCTTAAAAATGCCTTCAGTTGTCACGGTTTCATAACTCAGCCCGCAATTAACTATGATGTTTGGATATTCGCTTTCGAAATCGAGTTCAGCAACATTCTCATGAACAACACCTATACGTGGCGATACTATCATTCCACCTTTGTCACGTTCAATAATATCTTTGATAGGTCTAAGATGTTCAAAGTAGCCTGTATTAGTAGGTATTACATAACCTCTCTTCATCAATTCATAACAGTTTCTACTATCAATGATTCTATTGCTCGTCCATCTAAAGGCAATGCCAGGAGGTAAGAAGCTGAATCTTGCTCTTTCGACTAATCCAGCCAATCCCCAACCCTCAAACGTATAACCATAAGCACTATGATCTAGAGCAATTCTGCCCCTAATCCAGTAGGGCAAAGATTTCTTTAGAGTATGAACATCGGCATTTTCCCTACCTAGTTGCAAATTCAGATCCAGTAGTTTTACTCGTGTTAAGATGTATGGAAAGGTATGCGTGTCACATTCTGGACATATAAGGAAGTCTGGATCATTGTTTTGAATAAATGAAGCGAACTCTTCTAGAATAAGTTGTTCTTCACCTTCGAAGATTGTCTCTTTCTTACAATATCTTGCCTCAATTAAGGTTATTGGATCTTTGTTAGGATCAGGAGTTAGATTATGACTTAATGGATGAATGTCGAAATATAATGCTGTGAAGGGTGGCGGTGGAATCTCTTTATCATCGTCTATCTTTTCAATATCAACCAAAAAGTTGCTTTCATCAAATTTAACATCAACCTTGCTTGTAGGTGCTATGCTAAGCTTTTCATGGATGTATTGTTGCACATGAATTAAATCTATGTTAAAAAGTTCCTTAACATACTCTAAGTTTTCAAGCCTTTTTACCATACATTTGTAATTGGCCGTGCTATTCAGAGTAACATGAAGAAGTCTTTTTCTTTTCTGGTCGTTGAGGTTTGTATATTTCTCAGCCCATTCTACTTTCCTTACGCTTGGTTCCTCTTTAAGGGATGATAGTAATCCCTCTCCTTGCTCTGAAGTCTTTGGTAAAATGTAGAAGTTTGGTTGGTACTCGTCTTTTAACTTGATAACTTTACCATCTTCGGTACGAAGCCATATGATAGCTTCATCTCCTTCTACATATAAATCGAATATCCATCCAATACTACTTCTCAATTCTCAAATCCTTCACATCGCCAACTTTTGATAAGATTTGAGCTTTCAAATCTGCCAATTCTTCTTTTAATTCTTCAATGAATCTGTCTTTTTCCCCAAGTTTCCGCTTCAATGTTTCTATTAACTTCCTGTTATGAATGTTGGCTGTAAGGTTCAACTTGTCCAAGACTGTGGGCATATTCGAATTGCCCATCGCTGCTTGTTCAGCATTCCAAGCCTCCTTGAGTAAGAGATCGAATGCTTGCTTAAGGTCTAAATCTATTAAGCTACTTTGGTACTGAGTCTTCAGCTCACATATCGTTTCTTCATAAAGCTGGCGAAACGAAGGAGTAATTCTTCCCATTAAATTCATACCTCCTTTAGGAACCAGAAGAACGATTGAATCTGGCGTCTTCTTATAAGGATGTTTAACTAGAGTTGCTTTAATCGAGGAAACAGGACCATCCTCAAATGTCTCAAGGTGGATTATCACACTTGCAACATGACGAAAAAACGAGCCACCCATAGGTTTAGGGATAAATCCTCTCTCATTAGGCATAGCATCTGCAGTTACAACAATTGCTATTCGCTTTTTTGAAGCAATTCTCCAAACATAGTTTATTGACTGCTTTAGGATTTGCCTCGTTTCTTCAGGCTTCTTAGAATCAGCAAAGAACCGTGTGATACTATGAATAGCTAATAAACGAATGTCAGGATCTCTTTCCATAAGCTCAGCTACTTGTTTTGCAATTATAAGCTGCCTTTGCTCATTATATGCGGCCACCGCATATATGTTAGCAAACACTATCCTCGACTCAATGCTTAATTTCTTTGCAAGCCCTCCAAGTTCTGAAGGATTAAGAACCGTCTTTCCTGTATAATAGTCTGTATTGTTGAAGTAAATGCTTTTAGCCTCGAAGCCACCTCTATTCTTTGGTAAGACACAATTTACTATGAGCCTATGAATAAGCGCATCAAGGATTTCTTGCTCCCCATAGAATAAGTAGAATAAGCCTTCCTCGATTCCTCCAATTAAGCTGTCTAAATCACTACTACCTGTAGTCAATCGAAGCCTATTTCTTATATCATCTAAGGCTTCTGCCGCCGTCTTCATCACTATGGATGAACCGTTAAACGTCAATCATGGCACACTTTCCGATTTCCTTTTTGATCTCATACTCAAGGACTTCGAGTCGTTCTATAACTGTCTCCACTTCTCTCAAAATTTCTCTAAACTCTGTTGAACCGGCAGGCATTTTTGCGGTTATTCTTTTGTTTGCAGACAAATATCTCACCTGAAGGACTCATTGAGGGAAGAAGTTCATGAATCAACCCTACCAAAGCAATTAATCTTTAGACTTTTTAGGCTCTGGGTCTGCTATGCCTTTCTCATTGATAGTGAATCTTGCTTCACTATACGGATGATAAGGGCTGTCAAACATTATCGCTATCCTATCGACCCCAGCCTTCTTCAGGTATATGCGGTATGTGCAAGCATGTCCAATCACATGCCCTCCTGCAGGTTTTGTAGGATCTCCAAAGAAGGTATCGGGCTGGGCTTGAACCTGATTCGTTACAACTACAGCCACATTGTAAATTTCAGCCATTCTCAGGAGCCTATGGATAAGCATGTTAAGTCTTTGCTGCCTTTCAGCAAGGGTTCCTCTTCCTACAAACTCTGCTCTATGAAGGGATATTATGCTATCAATTACTGTTAGCTTAATGTTATATTTCTCGATATACTTCCCAAGGCTCTTTGTTGCAAGTTCAAGATGGCTACTGTTATACACTTTACAGAGAATGACTTTCTTCAGAAAATCACTTGAATCTAGTCCCCTTGCCTCCGCGATCTGCTTGAGCCTTTCAGGTCTGAAGGTCGATTCTGTATCTACGAAAAGGGCGCCTCCTCCAAATCCCCCTTGCTCAATAGGTAGTTGGGAAGTTATACACAAGGTATGGCATATCTGGCTCTTACCCGAACTGTATTCACCCCAGAGCTCAGTGATGGCTTGAGTTTCAATTCCTCCCTTCAAAAGATTATCTAGGTTCTTCGAGCCTGTTGTGCACTTCATTAATGCTTGACGTCTATCCAAAGCTTCTGATGCTTGTATAAAATCCTTCTCAAGAAAACCACTCTCTTGGAGCTTATTCTGAGCTACAAATATTAGTGCACAGGCGCGATCCCTTGTTCCTCCTATGGCTTCAACAACCTCCTCTGGAAGAGCGGCAGCAAGGTCCAAAACCGATTGTATCCCTGTATTGATTAACTTCTTCTCGGTTTCTGTTCCTATCCCGGGCAGATCTCGCAAACCTAGATCGAATTCAGATTCACTCAACATAACTCCCCAGATAAAGTGAGGAGAAAATTGGGTATTTATTGAATGACGTACCGTAGAGGGGGGAGGGGGGTAGTGTAATCAGACATACTAGATTATAAAGAACTCAATCAGACCAGTTGTCTGGGACTCTTGTATATTGGAACAGGAGGATGGGCGTACTTTGACACAGAAGAAAGAGACAAGCTTGCAGCATACTCAAAGATATTCAATTCTGTAGAAGTGAACTCTACCTTCTATACCTTTCCAAAGTTAGAACTGGTCAGATCATGGAGAAGGCGCGTACCCTCAGAATTCACGTTCACGGTAAGATGCCATAGGAACATGACTCACAAATATGGACTCAGACCTATCGATGAAGCATTTGCTGTCTTTGATAGAATGATTGAGATTTGTAGAGAACTAAGAGCACCCATCCTTCATCTCCAAACACCTGTTTTCTTGGATTTTGATGAGATAAGTGCTGAGCGGGCTAGGAACTTTTTCAGCTCAATAGTAACAAAAAATGTGAGGCTTGCTTGGGAAATCAGGGGGAGATTCAGCGAAGAGGTAGCAAGACTCATTAGAGATTTTGGGATAATTCATTGCGTTGACATATCGAAAGAAAACCCAACCATTGAATCTGAAACATTATACACCAGACTATTTGGAAAGGGCATTCATACTCTTTACCAATTTGATGATGATGAATTGAAGCAACTTCAAGGCAAAGTCAAAGGATATTGTCGTAAAGAAGCTTTCTTGACTTTCCATAGCCTGACTATGTATAAAGATGCTAGCAGGTTGAAAGCGTATGTAGACGATGGAAATTTTCCATCGTTAAAGGGACCTTTCGGAATTGAGGCTATCAAGATAGCTCTGATGAACGCTACTTTCCCTCGCTCCAAACAACAACTCATCAAAGAGCACGGTTGGAAAGTGGTGAGTACTAGTGAAGAGAAGAGGGTCCATATATCAAAACTCCTCGGACGACCCAGCGATAGAGTCTACAGTCATATGGACGAACTGTTGGAAGAAATAGCGATGAACTTCAATTCATAAGGACGTATTGCTTATATTCTCTTGCGGTGTTTCCCCTTAAGAGGCTAATTGGAAGAGATCCTCCTAGGAACCTCAGGCTGGAGCTACAATGAATGGGTCGATGTCTTTTATCCTTCCAAAGAAGTCAAGAAACTAACATACTACTCGAAGGTATTTGACACAGTCGAGATAGATTCGACTTTCTATTCTTTTCCGAAAAGGGGTCTTGTCTTTGGCTGGAACAGGAATACTCCCAAAAACTTCAAGTTCTCAGCTAAACTACCAAGAGTGATAACTCATGAGAAAGAACTCGATTTGGATAAAGGTGTTGAGAATGACCTTGCACAGTTCCTAGAATTGATGAACCCTCTCAACAATAGGGGCAAATTGGGAGTAATTTTGATTCAGTTGCCGCCAAAATTCGAGAGAGATTATGGTAGACTTGAAGATTTTCTGAGCATCTTACCCGCCAACAAGGAATTCGCGATAGAATTTAGAAATCGGTCTTGGTGGAACAAGGATACATGGAACCTCCTCGAGAATCATAACGTTGCTAACACCGTTGTTGACGAACCTCTTCTCCCACCAGATCCGATTGTCACTGCCGATTTCTCTTTTGTCAGATGGCACGGCCAAGGTAAGCGTCCATGGTATGACTACTGGTACAACGCAGAGGAGTTAAAACCTTGGATACCTAAACTGAAAGCTATTGCCGAGAATACTAAAAAGGTCTATGGATACTTCAACAATCACTTCCATGGATATGCTGTACAGAATTGCTTACGATTTTTGGAGATGCTTGAATTAATAAGCCCTGAACAGTTGGAGGTGAAGAATCGCGTTGAAGAGTATCTGGAGATGAAGAAATCAATTGAAGAAAAAGTCATTCCTCGAGCCATTACCCCAGAACTGAAGGAATTGAGCTTAGAAGCACTGATAGAAATCTTCACAGGTAAGGAGAGATTCAAGAGGGCCAAGGATATCGAGAATGAAGAAATATCGAAGCTGGACGTTAGTGAAGATTCGATCAAAGCAAAGATTAGAAATTATGAAATATCGATCGATGTCAAAAATAGAGTAATTCTTCATGATTGCGCAGACTGGGCAAGATGCATTCTAGAGAAGAAGTTTTGCAAGCATTTAGGCAAAGTCTTCTTGCTTATGCCTGAGAAAACTGCGTTTGATTTGCTGAATAGGGTACTACAGGAAAGAGATTCGTGGGAGTTTAAGATGTACGTGTAAACAACAGATTCTCCCAAGTAAGATGACCCATAAGTTCTAGGTTCAACTCATTCGCTAGTCTTATGACTTCTAGCATAAGGGCCAGCTTGAGATAACGAGTAGAATAAAGTCAATCAAACAAACATCTAATCTAAAAGAAAATCTATAGGTATATCCTGGTATTTCCCATCGGGCAGAGTTCTTCTTATAGATATTGGCAGAGCTTTTGAGTCCAATTCAGCTATTGCAAGGGAGATAGGGTCTTTTACGTCAGGCGGTACGGGTATAAAAGGAGGGGCACCAAGGGCAAGTTGAAGAGCACGAGCTCCAATGATCCTGGCCCTCTCGAACCTAGTGAGCTTAGGAGGACCGATATTAACTTTCTTCATAATGGCTTTCTCAGATTTCTTTTTGGCTGAAGGAGTTTTTGGCAAAGACAAAGCTAATTATCTTCTAAAAAGGAAGATAAAAGGACAAATAAAGCTTTTGGAGCCAAAATCAGATACCAAAAATCTAATAGATTCCTGCAGGTCTTTTGCCGTTATTCCTTTGTCGAATTATCTCGTTTCTTAAATCTTGGGCGTTCAATTCGTCAAGGCTTGGAACTAGGTCTAATCTTTCTTTATCGATCCATCCTGACACTTCGGCGTTTTTTGAGAAATCCCTCTTCCTCTGCTCTTCTATCGAGCTCGGTATCGGCTGTGTCGATAGGTATTCCTCGGCAGGCTTGAAGGCCTCTCTCATGGCTTCAATCAATGAATCGGGAAGATTCTTCCTCGTGGTACAATCAGCTTCTATACACAATCCTTAAGCGTGATTTCAAATCCCACCCCGCAAAACTTAAAAGGAAATGCCTACGAAGTGACCGAAGGTAGACGACCATGGATTATGTTGCGCTATTGATTCAGATCGTCGTAGGAACTATAATCGTCGCGCCTATACTTTGGCTAGCTGGAAGAGCACTCGTAGGAAAACAAAAGGCAAAGTTCACTGATGCGATATGGATTGTTGTTCTCGGAACAGTACTAGGTGCAGTCGTCGGAGCCTTCATCGGTGGTTTGATTGCTTCTATCATAATGTTCGTAATTTGGCTCTTACTGATCAAACACTTCTTTGACTGCGGCTGGATAATGGCATTAGCAATAGCTATAATCGCAGTGATAATCTTCATAGTAATAATTGTAGTGCTCTCATTGATAGGCATTGGGTTATTGTTTCTCATCTAAACTCGAATTCAGGAAATCCCTCCCTTTTTATTTGAAAATGCATGCACTAACGCGCACTAAAGAGCTAGTAGCTTTAACAATCGTAAGCACAATGGCGAAAATTCCACTTAGAAGTCTCATTTAGACTTGGCTTCATCAAAGAACCCAAGCAAGAAAGCGTGAACAGATCGAGAGTAAGAGCGGCTTCATAAAAAATAGGGTTAGAGGAATCACTTCTCATGTTGTTTTTGTGGCTGATTTCTAAGACAAAATAAAGTTTTTGGAAAATTCTCTGAATAATCATCAAATTCTAGTCGATATCAATTTAAATCTAATAGCGATAATAGGAATCTGTCCAATGAGCTCAAAGCCTACAGTCTCTAAGTTAAGCATTACAATAGAGGTTTATGGAAAAGGAAGGGCGGAAGGAGAGGTCTTTCGCCATCTAGCCCCTACTACTATAAACTCTCTCCTAAGGAATATGCCTTTACAAGGAAGAGCCATTAGGTTCAAAGACCAATTCGTTTATTTCATTTCTGGAATAATAGCGGGCGTGGAGAAGGCAAGAAAGAGTCTTCAAAAAGGAGAGATAGGGTTTTTATCATCAAACGGAGCATTGTGCTTCTTTCTTAAGGATTGTGAAGTCGCCGTGCCTATAAACCTCCTAGGCAGAGTCAATTCTGGATCAGAATTGCTTACTAAGGCAGAAGCAGGGGATGTCATAACCGTCAAGCTTGACTAAAATTTCACAGATTCTACAACTCATCATATAATAGATATGCACCCAAATACGAAGAATTTGGCTTAATATCATCTTAATGAGATAGTTGGTATCAGCCACTCTTTGTCAGCACATAGACGTAATGTCCGCTGTATCCTCCGAACTTCTTCAGAATTCCCTTAGACTCCAAAGACCTTAGAAGAGCAGAAGCTATAGATGCTTTCAAATTAAGAACCTTTGCAGTATTGTAAACAGTAATGGCTTTAATAGGCCCGAATACCTTGATGGCTTGAGGTTCGTCCATCTTCGGCATGAATATCTCTTTCTTCACTTTTTGGGGCCCTTTCACTTCTTTCTTTTCCTGCTTTGGCGCAGCTTGCGCTTTTTCAGCCTGTGAAATGGATTTTTTCTTAGTGCCACCCATGGCTATCATTAATCTAACATAGAATACTTGCAAATAAGTTTATTCTATGAAGGATCAATATACGCCAATAAGAAGAGTCAAAATACACTTTTATTTGTACCAGTCCAAACTCGTTTCTACGTAATCTATTAAGGAATAGAAGAGATCCTTTATCTCATCACTCATTTTGGTCCTAGTGATCAAATCTTTGGCAATTTCAGCATGTCTTTTTGACTCTTCCTTTGCAGACTCAAGAGCTCCAGTCCTTCTAACAGCCTGCTTTATCATTTCAAGTTCGGCTTTTGTGATGTATTTTTTGTGCATGACAGTCTCAAGCAATTCCAATTCATCCTTTCTTGCCCTTCTGCGCATAAGTACAATGTGGAGTGGTTTCTTCCCAAGGATAAGGTCTCCGCCAGGCTTTCTTCCATATTGTTTTTTTGAGGCAAAAAGGTCAATTATGTCATCTTGAATGTCAAAAGAATAACCAGTACTAATGGCGGCTTCCCTTAGTAATACCATATCATGCTCAGGAGCATCGCCAAGAATCGCCCCTGCAAGAATGGATACTCTGAACAATGAAGCAGCTCTGTTATAAGCCATTTTAGTCCACTCATCAATCTCAGGATAGGTATACTCGAATATCAGGTCTAGTATCTGGCTCTCATTAACTTCGCAATAACCCTCTGTGAGCAAACTCAGGGCTTTGCCCTTTTTTTCGATGGAGAAACCAGATCCCGATATGCATTGCGATGCAAGGGCGAAGATCAAATCGCCAGCAAAGACGGTTGCCCTTTCTCCAAACCTCTTATCATGATCTGTAAAGAGCTTATGAAAGGATTTTCCACCCCTTCTAAACTCATCATTGTCAACAAAATCGTCATGAACTAATATGGAATGCCTGTAGAGCTCGATCCCAGTGCAGACCTTTAATATGTTCTCATCTATTCTCCCTGTATATCCTCTGTAAATTAGTAGAGTACTACAAGAAGCAAGCCTCTTTCCTTTTCTAAGAGAGTATTCATGAATTTTTTCATATAATTCTCTTATAAGTGGATGATAGTTCTTCGCGTTTTGGACCAAATCAGAAAAATAGCTCTCGAGTTTTTGCTCAATGAGTGAACTGTAATTATCTAATAACTCCTCCCATTTCATGTTTTGTCACCCCTCTTCTGTAGGAGAACCTTATGAATCTGCCGTCATGTTGAACAACTTTGGCCAAGTCACACATTCTTTTTATATGTTCCCACTAAATACAAATCTTCGATTAGAACTTTGTTGCCTGAGATTTCTCAAGAATTGGTGGGAATAGAACATCTGGTCAAAGAACCTTACGTAAGAGTTTTGTGCTATCCTTCGCCAGATGCCAAAATAGCCATTGAAAGAGTTGATGAGCTCAAAGTTCTAAAAGTCAAAGACATCCTTTTCGAAGGGAAGACGAAGATAGGTAAGTTGGGAGTGGTTGGGAAAGGTTGTGTTAGCGTGGTTGTTAAGGCTACAACTAATTCTGATATTTACGCTGTAAAGATAAGGAGAATGGATGCGAATAGGGTTTCCATGAAAAGAGAGGCAGAGATGCACCTGATGGCCAACTCCATTAACGTAGGTCCAAAGCTTTTTGGAGTCACAGAGAACTTTCTCCTCATGGAGTTTATAGAAGGAAGCAGTATTTTGGAATGGTCTAAGGGAATAGAAAAGCAAAGAATCGAGAAAATTCGAAAAGTTCTTGAAGATCTCTTGGATCAGTGCTATGCCTTGGATAGACTGGGTTTAGATCATGGCGAGTTGAGCGACGTGAAAAAGCACGTAATCATTTCCGAAAAGCCGGTGATAATAGACTTTGAGAGTGCCAGCATAGGCCGAAGGGCCGCGAATTTGACTAAGATAGTGCAGTACTTATTCATAGGAGGGCCTATGTCAAAGAACCTTAGGAAAATTTTAGGTATAGAGGATCAAAACATTGTCGTAGATTCGGTTAGGAAGTACAAGGAAGAAAAGAATCAAGAGAGCTATCTGAACCTCCTGTCCCGCCTAAACTTGGTCTCGTAATATCTTTATCATTAATTCTTGCGCCGCTTGCACCTTCTCTTTATTGAATAGTCTTTCTATGAATAGAAGCTACACCTGAGGACGTGACTATGATTGAGGTGCAGGCTAGCGGACCGCGTGAAGTTACCGAGAAACTTCGGGCTCAAAGAAACACCAACGGTCATCCTTCAAGAGAAGGGAGAAATGAAGAACCGAATTACGCTGCAGAATGACGACGTAAGGGATACCGTTTCCTTGATGAAGGTCTTGTCAAAGAAGCCATCAGAAGGCAAGTCATTTTAGGCCAAGCTTATTGTCGATGGGAAGGGTTGGAAGATTAAACTTGAATCTGGTTCACCATGTCAAAAGGAAATGTCTAACCTCTCCAAACTGCCATCAGAAAGCCCTTCGGCCTTAAGATGTAGTATGAAGCCAAGGATTAGTTTCTCTTTCCTCCTCATTGACCTTGGATTTCTCAAGATTTTCTGTTGAACTAGCCAGCCTGCAATGATAACTGTGTATGTCCCTGCCCTGAGCGCTTGTCATGTTCCCATGACAAAAAAGGGATTTGGATTTCATAGAAAGTGCTCCGGGCGGGATTTGAACCCGCGATCAGTGGCTTTGGGTTTGAAAATCCCCGCTCAAGCACGAAAGGCCACTATGCTTATCCGGGCTACACCACCGGAGCACAAAAACTGATTGGAAAGATAATATTTTATCCTTTTGGTATTATTTGAATATCATCCCTGTCTCCTTAGACCAAAACAATAAATCTAGTTCATCCATAGGTATGTCAACTAGCTTTGAAAACTCTTTCATCCTGTCTTCTATATCGACATAGACTTTTCTGGTGATAGATTCTGGCACCCGATCAATAACACCAAACTCTCTAAGATTTCTTAATATGTGCCTATCCAGTATAGCTAAATCCTTGCCAAGACCTATGTTTCTCAAAAAGTGGCTAGCCTCTTTCATTCCAATCCCCAAGATTTTCTTTACAAGCCATTCTCTCAATTTGAGTACATCATCAAAGGATTGAATCTTGTCTTTAGTCCTTAGACTGCCATCTTCACTAAAGAATTTCCTTGCGTCCACAATATATCTGGCTTTGTTATCTCCAAATCTTATTGCATTCAAAAAGGGTCTTATCTGCTCCTCATTGCCTCTAAACAAAAGACCGTTTCTCATCAAAGAT
>CAYMHC010000009.1:0-18993 GCA_964390155.1 uncultured Nitrosopumilales archaeon | reverse complement strand
AGATACCTTTGCCAAAGGATGCAATTGAAGGAGAGATAGTCACCTGCCCAGATTGCGGAGCTTCTTTTGAGCTTTACAGAAAAGAAGATGGTAACTTCGATCTGCGGGCAATACAAGCAATAGGCGAGGATTGGGGTGAGTAAAGCATCGCCAAGATTTCCTTGGTTTATGACTACATTAGATGGGAAGAGAAGGCTATCGCTGAAGCAGCTAGAAAGAAGGGAATGAATCTAGAACTTGTAGATTCTAAAGATATCTTTCTTCTTCTAGATAGCAATTATGAAGAGGAATTGGGCGATGTTGTGCTTCAGAGATGCGTGAGCTACTTCAGGAGCCTTCATCTCACAGCAGCTTTGGAAGCAAAAGGAATTTCCGTGGTGAACCCCTTTAATGTTGCCCTTACTTCTGGGAACAAGCTTCTCACAACTCTCGTTTTGATCAAGGCTGGCATACCAACGCCTCAAACAGCTCTGTCCTTCGCCCCCGAGAGTGCGATTAAATCTCTCGAGAAGCTAGGATACCCGTCTGTCCTGAAGCCAACTATAGGTAGCTGGGGAAGGCTTGTAGCGTTATTGAAGGACAAAGATTCAGCCGAAGCTATCTTTGAGGATAGAGAGCATATGTTCCCTCTGTACCAAATCTACTACATCCAAGAGTATGTGAAGCGTCCGCCAAGGGACATAAGAAGCATAGTAATAGATGATAGGGTCATCGCCGCAATATACAGAGTGTCTTTATCCGGAAACTGGAAGACCAACATGGCTTTAGGAGCAAAAGCAGAGAATTGCCCCATAACTAAGGAGCTTGAGGACATTTGTGCTAGAGCTTCAAAGGCAGTTGGTGGGGGAATACTGGGGGTTGATTGTATGGAAGGCCCTAATGGACTTTTGGTTCACGAAATCAACAACACTACTGAGTTCAAGAATACGGTTCCTGCTACGGGCGTGGATATACCCAACTTAATAATCGATTATCTCATAAAGCTTAGAAAATAGGAGTTTAGCCTTGGAGGAAGACCCAGTCAGTCTGCTAGAAGAAATATTGAAGATCTATACTCCTTCTGGTAGAGAAGAGCCTCTGTCTAGGTTTTTGGCTGAAAAGATGAGAAATCTTGGCTTTGATAATGTTAGGGTTGATCGAGTGAATAATGTGATAGGAACCATAGGGTCTGGTTCTCCTTCGATATTGTTGTGTGGGCACATGGATACCGTTCCTGGCATACAGCCTGTAAGCGTTGTTGACAATCTTGTATTTGGTAGAGGTGTTGTAGATGCCAAATCTTCTCTTGCTGCTATGATTGTGGCAGCATCAAGATTTATCGACAAAGGAGATTTTGGGAAGATTATGGTGTCGGGGGTGGTAGACGAGGAAGGGAGGGGAACGGGTATAAGAGAATTGATCAAGGACGGTGTCAGAAATGACTATGCTATCTTTGGGGAGCCCAGTGGCATTGAGAACATAACCATTGGTTACAAAGGTCGAGTTTCTTTGACGATCATCTGCAAAACAGCAAGTGTTCATGCCAGCGCTCCTTGGATGTCACAGAACGCCATTGAAAAAGCATTCGAAGTCTGGAATGCAATAAGTGCCTACGTCTCAGAAAGAAAGGATGAAAACAGTCGTTTCAATTCATTGACCGCGTGCATCACAAAGATAAGGGGAGGAACTGCTCATAATGTTTTGCCTGGCACATGCAGAATAACCACGGACATAAGAGTCCCGCCTCAGATGTCTTGCTCAACCGTTTACGAGGGAATAATGGAGATGGTTGGGCGATTCCAATCGGATTTGTCTTTTCCAAAGATAGAGATAGAGGTAGGGGATATGACGGAGCCCTTTGAAACGGACAAGAATTCACCTATAGTAAGGGCTCTGACCATGGCGATATTTGAAACAACGAAGAAGAGACCCTTGCTACTAAAAAAGACCGGCACCGGGGATATGAATGCCTTTGGGCATGCCTTTAAAGTGCCTGTAGTTACTTACGGTCCAGGAAACCCTCATTTATCTCATACTCATAAAGAAGGCGTCGAAATCTCGGAGTACCTCTCAAGCATCGAAATCTACCATAAGGCCATTTTGAATATACACAGATTCTATCAAACAAACAAATAGAAATCCCTTTTCTCGATTCGCCTCTCGTTTATATATTTCTGCAAGCCACCTCGTTTGAGCTTAGCGATGCATCCATTTTTCTGGCAAAGAGTCCGAAGGACCATAGGTTATTATAGTGGGCTTGAAAAGGACGCCAAACTATTGATTATCGTTACAAGCCTCGTTTCTTTGCCTTTCAGTTTTCTTCTTGTTGTTCAACCCATCTATCTTGATAAGGCAGGTATGGATCCAACTATGATAGGTTTCATCTACACTACCTTTGGTCTTGCAAGTTCGATCCTCGTCGTTCCCTTTGGCATATTGAGCGACAGATATGGCAGAAAGCTCTTTCTAACGCTAGGAATCTTCCTTCAATTCGTTTTTTATATCGTATACTTTCTTACTATATATTATCCTCTTCTTTTGATCTTTGGAATAGTTGGTGGCATAGGTAATGCCATGTTTTATCCTTCTAGTAGTGCTTTGCTGGCGGAAAAATCCTCTGAGGATAGAAGAACTCTTGCCTTTAGCCTATCGTTCTTCGCGTCAACCTTTGCTTACACCTTTGGGGCTTTGTTGAGCGGTTTGCCAAATTACTTTCGAGTTTGGTACAACCTTTCTGAAGCGTTATCCTACAGACCCATGTTCGTTATTGCCGCTATCTTTTTGATCTTCTCGCTGGTGCCTCTTGTTTTTATCAGGGAAGTCAGACTCCATAAGGACAAGAACAATAGAAGGCTTTTTCCAAGAAAGTCATTGAACCTCGTAGCCAAAATCTCTTTTGTGGATGCTTTGATAGGTCTAGGGGCTGGCTTCATAATACCTATCTTCTCTCTCTGGTTTTACTCAAGATTTGGACTAGATGAGGTAGTTCTAGGACCATTGTTTGCCATCACGAACGGTGTCATGGCTTTGTCTTACCTTACAGCCCCTAAGCTCTCGGACTCTCTTGGTGCCATAAATAGCATAGTTCTGACGGTAAGCATATCCACAGTACTAATGTTCACAATACCCTTTGTTAGCGACTATAATGCTGTAGCAATCCTTTTTGTGCTAAGAAACTTCTTGATGAATGTGTCAAATCCTATATCCATGTCTTTTATGATGAATAACGTTGCTCCGGAAGAGAGAGGATCTGCCACAGGCATAACAGGTATAGCATGGAACCTTCCTTACTCAATAACCTCGACCTTTGGTGGCTATATCATGGCGAATATCTCTCTTTATCTTCCGTTCTTGGTCTGTGGTACCTTCTATGCTGTCTCGATTGCTATGTTTTACGGGTTCTTTAGGAATTTTGAGCGTAAAAGGAAGATTTTTGGTCAGCTTTCATCGATCTAAATATTCCTAGACAAATCAGCAATATTTTAATATCTTTACTCAGCTTTGGTATCAATATGTCAAAGGGACCTCCCGATGAGTGGATTGTTTCTGCGGTAGAGAAAATAAGCCCAAGTGTTGTTAACATTAGCACTGTTCGCCTTCTTAGAGATCATTTCCTCAATGTGCATCCTGTTAAGGGTATGGGTTCAGGTGTCATAATCGATTCTAAGGGATACATAGTCACCAATCATCATGTCATAGCTGGTAGCAATAGAATCGACGTGACTTTGGTTGATGGAAGGAAGTTATCAGGAAAGCTCATCGGGGCCGATGCCAGTTCAGACATGGCCATAGTAAAAGTTGGTGAAGAAGGTCTGCAGGCCGCACAATTAGGCGAATCCGATAAACTGAGAGTGGGGCAATTCGTCATTGCGATAGGAAATCCCTTTGGTCTTGTAGGGGGGCCTACAGTTACAACAGGCGTTGTAAGTGCTCTAAACCGCACCATACAAGTCGAAAACCAAGTGTACGAAAGCTTGATCCAAACAGACGCAGCAATCAACCCAGGGAATAGTGGAGGACCATTGGTAGATAGCGACGGAAAGGTCATTGGAATCAGCACTGCTATGGTGCCCTTTGCTCAAGGCATAGGCTTTGCCATACCCATCAATTCTGCGAAGAAGATAGTCGAAGAGCTCATATCTTATGGGAGGGTGATAAGACCTTGGCTCGGCGTTATAGGAACTAGCATAACGAATGAAGTAGCCTCCTATTATGAATTGCCTGTTCAAGTGGGAATCATAGTAGCTAGGGTAATCTATGACAGTCCTGCTTATAGAGCGGGTATATCAGAAGGAGACATCATAGTAAGAATTGATGGCGAATTCATGAAGAGTATACAAGATTTGCAGAAATCCATCCAAAAGAAGAAGGTAGGGGATAGAGTAGGGCTAGAATTGATCAGAGGGCATCAGAGAGGAATTGTAGATGCAACACTTGCTGAAGTACCTCAGTTCTAAGAAATACTGATCTTCCTCCCAGTTTTGCGATTTTTCCCATTTGATTTCGGATTCATCGAAGAATAAACATACAGATTGCTGAAGGTTTTCTACATCACTCCTGGAATTGTGGAAGTTCTCGTTATGATCGTAGGAGTTTCAACTGGACTGGAATAGCCACTGATCTGAAAAAATGTACTTTGTTTCTGACAAACCTCACAAATACCTTCGCTATTATCAATGAACGCTTGTCTCAATGATTGCCTGATATATTCTAAATATATCAGAATATAGCATAAATCTCGAAATAAATTTATATACAAAAACTCTTTCACCTAAGGCGGTGACTGGAGTTATCATTTTGTAAAAACTCTCCAGAGAATGGAAACAAGAAATCTAGCAAGATAAGCAGAAGAGACTTCTTGAAGATAAGTGGGGCGGCAACGATTACGGCATTTGCTTTGGGAATGGTGCCCGAAGCCAAGGGTGCTTCAATTGCACAACTGCCTAAAAGAGGAAGAATGCTAAACTATTCCTATATCGGAAGAAAGACTCCAAGCATTTGCCCATATTGTGCTGGAGGATGCGGTCTGTTGGTAACTTGGATTTCAGGAGGTTCTGCCGAAATGAGAGAAGGAGACATCTACGCTAGGAATTTAGAGAGAGACCTCTCAGCAAGAGGTAGGATACAAGAGATAGAGGGTGATCCATCCCATCCAATAAACCAAGGAGCTTTATGTAGCAAGCCTTCGGCTCTCCTGCAAGTAGTGAATAGTGAAAGACGCGTTTTGCTTCCCATGAAAAGAACGAATCCGAACAAGGGCGAGAATGAAGACCCAGGATGGGCCCAAATATCGTGGGATGAAGCATACGCCATAATAGCATCAAAAATAAAAGAAGCTTTAGCTAGTGTTCCATACAAGCGGACAAACTCGGTTACTGGAAAGGATGACTACTACTATGTAGGTAAGGATTCACCAGTAGCGTGGCTAGGATCGTCCTATTGGAATAATGAAGAATGCTATTTGGGCAGGAAATTCATGGCCTTGTTGGGCTCTAACAACATAGAGCATCAAGCGAGAAAATGCCACGCTTCAACAGTAGCAGCATTGGCTAATACTTTCGGATTCGGTGCTATGACAAACCATATAGTGGATGCAAAAAACTCGAAATGCTTCCTTGTCATGAGCAATCCTGCCGAATCTCACACAATGGAGTTCAAGTGGGTAACGAAAGCGATCGAAGATAACAATGCAAAAGTCATACATTTGGACCCAAGGTACAATAGAACCACAGCGAGGGCTGATATCTATGGTAGGTATAGGTCTGGCTCAGAGGCAGCGATATACCTGGGCATGATCCGTTATCTGCTCTATGAAAAACCGGAGCGTATTGACAAGACGTTTGTAGAGACTAGAACCAACGCTCCTTACGACCTTGATGGGAACTTTTTAAGTGACTGGGAGACCAACCCAAACTCAATATTCAATAGACTCAAGACTCTGGTGGCTAGCTATACCCCAGAAGAAGTGTTTAGAATCACCGGAATGTCGGTGACCAAATTCGTAGAAGTCGCTAACACCTTCACAGACCCTAACAACAGACCCGGAAACATTTACTATGCTATGGGCACTACGCAGCATACGAACGCCGTTCAAGCGATAAGGGCTCAAGCAATCTTGCAACTATTACTCGGGAATATGGGGGTGCCAGGAGGAGGAGTCAACGCTCTAAGAGGGATAAGCAACGTTCAGGGTTCAACGGATCAAAATGAACTTATGCACCTAATGATGGCTTATCGTGAGCCTCCAAGGACGATAAAATGGTACACACCAACCGCAACAGTATCGATTACGAAGACCTTTGAGCAGATAATAAGGAACTATCAGAAGTGGAAGAATTTCGATCCTGTGAAGCGTGGCGGCTCGTATGATCCTGCAGCTATCGCGGCCAATGATAGCGACTCATCATATGACAAGTTCGAGCAAAGATACTATAACCGACACTTCCCAACATGGAACGCTCTCGAATATCACTGGGGTATTTATGTAGGAACCTGGCCGGGAGTAGACCCTGATAACGAGTCCATTGTTTGCGATTTACCAGTAAACTTTGGGAATCCAATAGTGAAATTGTTCAGGAAGATGTTGAATGGGGACATCAAAGTTCTTATCTGCAATGGAGAGAACCCAGCTGTATCTATGCCTAATGCTGATCTTGTAAGAAAGGCTTTGGCAAACCCTGATAACCCTGAAAAGAGGCCGTTTTTGGTTGTAGAGGAAATCTTTGAGACAGAGACGGCATGGTACGCTGACATACTGCTGCCCGGGACAACGCAAGTGGAGAGATCCGGGAGTATTACCAACACAGGAAGATGGATTCAATGGCGCTGGAAAGCAATAGACCCGCCAGGAGAGTGCAAAGATGAGTTGACCTATGTGACAGAGTTGTTTGAGAGGATACGACTCGTTTCAAAGAATGCTGGAATAAAGCTCCCGTCGGAGAAGTACGGAGAGGATAATGGCGTAACGGTCAAAAGGACTATAGGCGGGGTTGAACTACCGACAAATCCCGATGCAGCTTGGCCTTCTAGGTTCGGAAGGGACCCAGAATCCGTGTATAAAGAAATTGGCGCCAAGAGCATAACAGTTGGCAGTACTACTCTATTCCAAAGCGCTGCTAACGTTCTCTACAGGAACTCTTATGATCCGGTAGCAAGGCCTGATCTGGACGGGATAATGCCGAAGAGGCGTGACAGTACACCAGTGGATGATCAAGATGCTCAATATGGTTACTACAAGAACTGGGCCTGGAGCTGGATGGACAATCAAAGAATTCTCTATAATATCAATGAGAGCAACCCCGGAGTCAAGACCTTCTTCGCCTGGTTTGCCATGAACGAAAACGTTTGGCTTGGGCTTGATAAAGCAGCCATATGGTCGGAACCACTTTATGATTCCACTAAACCTTCTACAAATCCACTTAGTCAAGGGTTACCTTTGCATAATGAACCGCTGGAGAGCCCGGATACTGAGTTGGCGACACAATATCCAACAATGTGGGGCGAATACTATACATACTATGAACCCGTGGTTTCTGGCACGTCGGACGAATATCCTTACGTTCTTACTACATTCCGACTTGCTGAACATATGCAGGCTGGAGGAATGACAAGAAATCAACCTTGGCTCATAGAATGCCAGCCTGAGATGTTCGTTGAAATAAGCCCTGCCCTAGCCAATGAAATAAGTGTCAATACCGGTGAGTACGTGGTAGTAAAAACCGCAAGAAAGCCTGAAGGTGAAAGGATGAAATGCATAGTCACTGAGAGAATACAGCCTTTGACCATCAATGATAAGACCGTTCACGAAGTTGCAATGCCTTGGCACTGGGGCTTTAGGGGTCTCAGCACTGGAGCCAGCGCAAATGTATTGACGATAGATGCTGTAGATGTTTCGGCTCATATCCCAGAGTACAAGGCCTGTTTGTGTAAGGTGGAGAAAGCGCCATAATGGAGGTGTAAGAAATGAGTAAAGCAATAAAATTCGACTCGACAAGATGCATAGCATGTCATGCATGCCAAGTGGCCTGTAAGAGATGGTGGGAGCTAAAAGCTGAGAGCACGACTCTGAGTGCAGTGGAAGGGACCGAATGGACCAATCCCCCTGACTTGACTCCTAGAACATGGGTACTTGTGAAGTTCGTCGGTATTGGGGAAGGGGAAGATTTCAGGTGGAGGTTTGTTCAAGAAAGGTGTATGCATTGCCTGAACCCTTCATGTAGAAACGCATGCCCAGTAGGAGCTATAACAAAGTATGAAGAAGGGCCGGTTGTAATAAACGTTGATGTGTGCATCGGCTGCAAGTACTGCGTAGCCGCGTGTCCCTTCAAGATTCCAAGGTACGACCCAGTAACTAATAAGGTCTACAAGTGTACTCTGTGCCCAGATCGCATAAGAGGTGGTCTAGAGCCTGCCTGTGTACATGCCTGCCCGACGAATGCTTTGGAATTTGGAGAGCGTGGAAAAATGCTGGAAGAGGCTCAAGATAAGGCCGAAGCCATAGGTGGCTACGTATACGGGGACGATGAGAACGAAGGAACCTCTGTCTTCATGGTTACAGATATTCCGCCAGAGCAACTGCGCTATAACAAAGTGGAGAAGACGCAGCCAATAAGCATGCAGATAAAGGACTTCATAGTGCCCGCAGGAGGCGTGCTCACTCTTGCCGTCTTAGGTGCGTTGGCAGGCATATCGATAGTAGCTAATCGTCGAGAAAAGGTTAAGGAGGCTGAAGCCAAGGAGGGTTGATGCAAATGAGCGAAAATAGGGTTCTTCGCTGGGGTACAGCAGAAAGGCTCGAGCATTTCATAATAATGGTGCTCATACCCGCCTTCATCATCACGGGACTGCCAATATACAGTAGAGATTTGTTCAGCTGGATGTTAGTGCCCCCCATCACCATAGATGCTTTCAGGGACATCCACAAGTTGGCGGCAGGTCTCTATGCTGGCGTAGCCATATTCCATATCCTTTATCATACCATTGGTCTAAGAAAGAAGACCACAATCTGGTTGGATGGCAGGGACTTTAAGGACTCCATAAAGACCATCAAATACTACTTCGGTCTATCCAAGGAGCTACCAAAGATAGGTTTTCATCATCCAACGGAGAAGATCTTGAGCTACTGGCTCATGGCTGTAATATTCATGATCTTCATGGGCATCTCGGGAATCGTGCTACTCTCCCCATGGTTATTCCCAATATGGGTTCATGAATGGGCGCTTCTTGTACACGACGTCTTCTTCTACCTCATAGCTTTCGTGGCCCTGATGCACTTCTACATGAGCATCCTTTACAAAGAGAATAGACCACTTTTCGATGGGATGTTCAGGGATGGGACGATTTCGGTCGAGTACGCCAAGAGTTATCATCCTCTGTGGTACGAGGAAATTCAGAAAAAGAAAGCATGAGACGTAGCATCCCTTCCTAATTTTTTGGTAATCACTAATGAACAGCACGCGAGATACGATATCGAATGCAAGGATTGTCGGACATGTTTATAGTGAAAGAGGAGCCATGCTGGGCAGCGCCAAAGTGACATGCAACGGAAGGAAGACGACAGTTCTCTTTGATGGTTCTTACGAATTTAGGAACATCGAACCAGGGACATATACCATTACTGCAAGTCTGAGGGGATTCAAGACTGAAAGCAAAACAGTGACTATTCAGAAAGACGAGGTAACGACTCTTGATTTTCACTTGTCTCATGCTATAGGGACTGCAGAGATCTCTGGAACTGTCTACGATGCTGAAACAAGAAGACCTATAACTTCTGGTGGCACAGTGATTCTGATACTTCCTATAGCGAATAAATATTCTCCTTTGGATAGAAATGGTCATTATGAATTCAACGATTTGGTAGAGGATAGCTATGATCTATGGACATCTATACCAGGATACGATGATGGAAAGGCAACTGCAAAAGTAGCTGAAGGTGAGAAAAAGGTTCAGGACTTCTTCTGTAGGCCAACTATGAGTGTAGAGCCCCCTTGGGGATAGGTTAGGCTCTTACCAATCCCGCATCCTTTGCCATAAAGTCCAAATCTATTGTAATAATATCCTCCAAGCCTTTTGTAATGGGTCTTCTCAACTTCTCTTCGTCCATCACCTTTAGATAGTGCTTGCACTTTTCACAAAAATCGACTCGAAACTCTGGATAACCTTCTGGAACTAAGAACTTTAAGGTAAGAGGATCAGTGTTACCACAATTGACGCAAAGGAAGAGATCGGCAAGGTATTCGGCACCACACAAAGAGCATATCAGATAACGCTTGCGATTTCTCAGCCTAGCTATGATGGGTCTTCTTCCACAGACAGGGCATAATGCTCTCCACCACCTCTCAAGAAAAGAAGGGTCGGGTTTTTTCGCAATTTCTTCAAGAAATGGTTGAACCGAGACATTTGCGATGAAGAGGATCAGGGCTGGGTCTAGTCCTAACCTCCCACCATAATTCTCGAAGTATTCTCCATCGCCTTTCAGGGCTACACCCACAAGATCAATTATGCTTACCTTTCCGTCGATGAGCTCGTCTATGAACATCTTCAATGAATCCTTCTTCACACCCTTCTCAATGAGTACTTTCGCTACTTGTTCGCACGTATGGATTAGAACTTTGGAATCGAATATTGATGTATCAAGGAACTTGGCCATGGGTTGGTTAGATTGAAGAGCCTTCTTCTGCAAATCTTCTATAACTGACTGATCATCCCAATTCAAACTGACTCCTTTCTTTGGATCATCTTTGATTTGCCTCTGAGCCTGCAGAATCATCTTATGCATTTCTAAAGGATTTCTCAGATCTGGATTCTCCACGATGATTCTTTCTATGACTTTCAGCTGATCGTCTACTGATAGGTTCTTCATCTAATTCAACCTGAACTCACTTTGAAACTTCTCAATAATAGATAAGCTTAATGGTTAGAAGTAGCTTTTTGATACTCATCATCTTAACTTAGGAGGATACGTTCTCTTATGAATGGATTCATTGTAACGCCTTCGGACTTCTTGGACGATCTCCAATGGAACGCTCAACTCCACAGCTATCTCCTCGTCCCTCATCTTCAGGTCGAAGATGGTGTAAAGGATTAGGTCTAAAGTGTCATAGTCCACCGGGATCTCATCTGTAGCCCTTTGCCCCTTCCATAGTTGAGGCGAAGGAGGCTTGCTGACTATGTTTTCTCGCAATCCCAGGTACTCGCCCAGTTGCTTAACTTGATTCTTGTACAAATGGACTATAGGCAAAAAGTCAACACCGCCATCCCCGAACTTTGTGAAGTAACCTATCAAGGATTCACTTCTATCCCCCGTGCCAACTACTAGATAGTTCAACGAATTGGCGAAGAAGTAATTGATGACCATTCTTATCCTCGCCCTTAGGTTGGCTATGGATATTCTATCTTTCCCCTCTGAGGGAACAGAATCGAGAAAGGTCTTGACTATGACGTCTATGGGCATATTGTATGTCTTGATGCCTAGCTCCAAAGCAAGATTCTTTGCGTCCTCTATGTCGGATATTGGAGTAATCTCGGGATCGGGCATGAATAAGCCTAGAACTTTTTCAGGACCCAGGGCCTTTGCGCAGAGGGTAGCAGTCACTGAACTGTCTATTCCACCACTTAAGCCCACGACGACTCCTTTTGCGTTAGCCTCTCTTAAAATCCTTCTTACAAACTCAAGAATCTCGTACTCAGTCCTCTCACAGTCAATCCTTAGGGCTTCAATGGATACTCTGTCCCTCTTTCGCATGTGAAAACGTCCTCCTGGTCATCAGACCTTGATTATCTTGTAAAGAAGCATTATTAAAATATCACTTACTTTCCACTTCCAAGACGAGCTCTATATTTCTGTATTATCGAAGCAAGATCCCTTGACCATGAAGATGACGCCTATAGCCTCGGAGACGTAAGGGGCTAGATCTATGACCACATATGTAGAAACCGCTGATGTGAAGTTTCTTTTGGACGCCGGGGCATCTCTGGCCCTAGATTTGGCCTTGTTCCTCACCCTGATCGTGGTCTTCAGATCCGGATGAAGTGAAGTCCGACTCATCAACGCTCTGTCCTTCCTCCCCTGTAGCTTTCTGGGCCTGTTCTGTCACTCCCGTGACGTTTTTGATTATGCCACTGGCTTGCTCTTTCGTCAATACATTCGACATCATGAGATTCACCAAAGAGTTGGCCGAAGCTTCCCCTGAGACTCTTCCTATAAGTCCCCTCACCTGCCTCCACTTAAGCTTGGTATTGCCGCTCTTCGATACATAGATTATTCCAAGTATGCCTTTTGCGTTGACGAATGTTATTTCGCGAATCTTCTTCAAGGTGACTTTATCGGCTGCCTCTACATATATCGATCCAAGATTTGCCTCTTTCTCAGGGAAGACCTCAGGGTCTCTAAGATAGCTCTCAGGGATATAAGACTTACACGTGCTATTGATCAAAAACCAGCGGAACTTCTCAAGAGGAGTGTTTGTGTCGATCTGCACCAAAAGTTTCTTTACCTACCTCTGTTCCTAGATTCTGGTCAATCGAATTATCGATATAAATATTACCTTGGTGAAAAGATCACTGATTACATGTGTAGAGTCATCGACCAAAAGAAGAAAATAAGAAATTATTGAAAAGCGATGTGAAGAGTAGCCTTTAGAATCTTTCTAGAACAATATTATTATAAGCTCCACAGTCCAATAATACATGGACTTTGGAATGACTAGGGATAAAGTCGGAGCTTTGATTGCGATACTTATAGCGATATCCCTACTTCCTCTGTCTGTTGGCTATGGCGAGACTATTGAACAGAGGTATACAATAGAGGAAGCAGATGGATGGAAGTTCATAAAAACCTCTGTTATCACTATAGCAGTTCCATCAAGTGAGACTGTTCCTATGTTCTTATGGTGGAACAACAATGATAACAGCGTTTTGTACGTCGCCAAATATGAAGGTCTGACGGAAGCTTGGTTGTTCGCATCAGAACAATTCAGCCATGACAAGCTCTTCGATGACACGGAGGGCTTTAACAATGAGTTCATAGTACGCGCAAATTCTCACGGCTGGGTAGTAAACTCATGGATAGTTCTGACTATTAATCAAATATCAAAGAGTCTGCATCCTTTCTCCTTTCCATTCTCCCAAGGAAAGTGGGAATTGACATCGATTCAAGAAATGAACGCTGAGGACGGCACATTAGTGGGTCTTGCCTTCGCTTTTATTCTCACCGAATCGATGAATCCAAGTTTCGAATTTGCGGAGGGAAATATTGTGATGAGAAACAAGATATTCTTCGACCCAGTGGAAATGCAGGTCGAAGGAAACGAAATGATCCTATCAAAGGCAGAGTTGAAATCCGATATAATCATCTCTAACTGGAGATGGAACTATGATGCCTATGTTGAGACTCTCGGAGAACATCCCAGCGATTTTCCGGAAATAGTGCCTAAGTTGGTTTTAAGCACTAAGTTCAACGTCCGCAGTGTGAATGAAGGGAACATGATCAACATAATGAATGAAGAGAAGAATGACGTGGCAGATGTAAGCGATCAAAGTCTAGGGGTTAAGGTAAGGGTTGGAGATGAAATTATGGCAGTAGGCAGGATAGATAAAGAAGACGAGATTGTTGTAACTAACGGTCTACCAGGGCTAGAGATACTGGCGGAGGGCAGAGAAATGTCAGGTTTCTTCAGGTTTGATCCTAGAGCTCCTGTCATAGGTCAAAGCAATATAGATTTTGTTGATGTGGAAGGAGTCTTTTGGGCTACGACATGTTTGAGGACGTTCCTTGTCTATCCCTACTTTGGTGGAAGCACGCTCTTGCACGACCCTTCGATAGGCGTATCATCACCAGAACTGGAAGCTGAAACTCCCAAATACATATTCAAGTCTCCCCTGGAGGACAAAGGCATTGTACCACAGCCACAGTCGATCATTCCAGTAGAATTGGTGCCATTCTTTGAGCTGGCAACTGGAGCCATAATATTTGTTATGATAGTCGCTGCAATAATCTTTGTTTCAAAGAAGACGAAGATAGAAGTGCTATACGACGTGTAGTTGCTGACGATTGAGTCAACCTAGTGCATTAAGATATTCGTGAAACAGTATGAGATAGAAGAAAATACTAGCACTGCCCTTCAACTCAAAGATGTACCCATGACTTCAAGCACTCATCTATTCTTTATCAAAACATTAGGGCCCATCAGCTGCATTCCCTAGATATACGAAGGTCAGTTGAATACAGTGTGGATCCTGCCCTCCTCCTTCCTTTCGACTTTCCGGCGTCTACTTTATGAGCCTGCACATGTCTCCAATGCTTTCGCAGAGTTCAGATTTCGGACTGTGATAAGATCCTTGTTTTTCCCTTCATCATAAGAAAAATGAAAGCACGCTCAGGATAATAGGTAGAAACTGATTCTCATTTACATTTGCTTTTTCATCAAATCTTCTGGCTTAACCACGACAACTCTTCCTTTTGGTTCTAATTCAGTTGCGATAACGCAACTAAACTTGTAGATCTTAGCATTCGGCAAAAGCCAGCTATCAGGGGGAGCCCCAGCCTTCATGCAAGCGTGTGAGAGAAACTCTTCAGAATCCCAGTTATACTCCACAGGAACTTGGGGCAGAAGCAAGCCGCTACCCAAAACCCATTTGAAAATTAGGCCATCTTCGCCTACCTTCACCTTAGATGGATACTCTTTAGGTGATTTTACAACGATAAGCTCGGAAGGAGTTAGAACGCTAATGTCTATGAGTATTTCGTCTAGTTCATCCACCGAGATAGGCTCGAATCTGGGGTCTTCAACGGCTGCTGCAATTCCCGAGTCGATGATGGCATCTATCAAAGCCTTATCTGGATATGGGTATCCTATGCATCCTCTAAGATTCTTTTCACCACGCTCACATTTGTTAAGGGTGACGAATACTCCACATTTCTCATAGAATTTTTCTGGTAAATCCTTTGATGGTTTGATCCTCTCTCGATCTCTGACATAATCTTCTATTGCATTTCTAGCTATTCCCACTAACAGCCTCCCTTCCTCATCGCTTAAGTTCAATCCTTGTCACCGATTTCCGGTAGGAATCTTGCTTTGATTTAAACTTGTTAGAGCCTCTGCCCGACCCTTTCTGAGAATTCTTTGAGTCTTAACCAATGGCTACCCATCCAGTAGATTTTGCCACAGTTTACACAAGAATAGAAACGATCATGCCTTTTTGATATGCTCTCTGGAAGATTGCTGAGCTTGTTCTTATCAATCTCATGTATGTCACCATTGCATAATGGGCATTTCGAATTCTCTGGATCAAGATTGGGCTTCAATCCAAAACTCTTGAATACAATTACCATTCTATCCTCCTCTTTGTCTTCTGACAACAATACGGACTCTAACCCATCTTGCTCGGCTTTACTATGAAGGCCTTTGTCAGAAGTTAAGATGATTCTATCTTCATTCTTAGCGATGGCTAGTATCTTCCCATCCAAGATTTCAGCTTTGTAAAGAACATCGAATCCATAGATTCTCAGCTTTCTTGCCAAGCTTCCAAGCATTCCATCAACTATGAATTTTACCATGGATGACCCTTCCTACTCTTGCTCTTGAAACTATATCACCATTCAGGAAGACCTCTTTGCCTCTGACGAATGTGGCATAAACGCCTGCTTTTACCGTAATGCCGTTGAAGGGGGAGAATTTTGCCTTTGAAAAGAAGTTCTGCTGATCGATCTTCCTCTCACCCTTTAGGTCGATAATTGTGAAGTTTGCCGTCTTTCCTACATCTATCTCCTTGGTATGGTTCAAGGAAAACCTCTCTGCTGGCTTTGTGGTAAAAGCATCTACAACTCTTTCCAAAGGGAGCAGACCGTCTCGGACTAAAGTGAAAAAGACTGGTAAAGCTATCTCGAGACCGGGGAAGCCAGGATAAGATCTTTCTTTTTCTTCAAAAGTGTGAGGAGCATGATCTGTAGCTAGAATTTCCACATCCCCGTTTAGTATTCCTCTCAACATTGCTTCCATGTGCTTTTTCGAGCGTAAAGGCGGCTCTACTATGGCTGTCTTGCCAAACTTTTCAAATGCCTCGTTTGTGAGATTCGCATGATGGGGCGTTACTTCACAGGTAACATCAATGCCGTTTCTCTTGGCCCTTCTAATCTTACTTAACCCTTCGAGAGTAGAGACGTGACATATGTGTAGCCTGCCATTGGATTCCCTTGCAGCATTTATGGCCATATCAATCGCGCTTTCCTCGGATTTTACAGGATGAGACTTTGCGTGCAGGTCAGGCAGCGGAGCATCTCCGACCTTCCTTATCATCTTAGGGTCCTCTGCATGAACAGAAAGCATGATACCCAAATCTGAAGTCTCCTTGACCAGACCGTAGATTTCTTTCTCAGTAGAATATCTCTCTCCATCCAAGGACCTTGTCATGTAAATCTTCATGGCTAGGCAACCAGAATTCACTAAATCGCTAACTCGATCGGGACTCTTTGGAGTTGCGTAGAAACCTACATCACAATATAGCCTTCCTTCAGCCTTCTGAATTCTAGCCTTGAGCACTTCAGGGGTTGTAGTGGGCGGCTTGCTGTTGGGCATATCCAGGACCAGAGTGAATCCTCCTGCTACGGCTGCTGCTGTGCCAGATGAAAAATCTTCTTTGTAGGATAGTTCGAAATCTCTAAGATGAGTGTGAACGTCTATGAACCCAGGGAGAACGAGTCTGCCTCCTGCATCAAACACTCTCTCAGCCTTTAGCAAAGTGCTATCCTTTCCTATCTTGGCGATTCTATCCCCTACTATGGAGATGCCAGCCTCCACAATTTTTCTTCTTAACCAGACCTTGGCATTGACTATATTTACGGCCTCTTCCATTCTTTTCTCTCTTCTAACTCGAGGAATCTTAAGAATATGACATCTCTTGTCAGCAATCCGATGAGCTCGTTATTAGCTGAAATGGGCAGTGTGTTCAACTTTCTATTAAATAACATATCTATGACTTTTTCAACGTAATCATTGGGCTCCACAGATTCACTAACCCTCTTCATAACATCCATGACAAAAAGTTTCTCAAAAGCAGAATCAGCGTGATGTATCGAGTCCCTTGAGAGGAGATCAAATAGCGTAAGTGCTATCTCTCTTTCGCTTATCAAACCTACGGGTTTACCATCATCTATTACAACGATCTCCTTTACCAGCGATTTTCTTATCTTTTCCAAAGCTTGAGGCAGTTTTGCATCGGAGTTTATGGTGATTACGGGCTGTGCGATGATGTCTTTGACTCTTACCTGCCATTTATTCTTCAAAAGACCTATGATCATCCTTCTTGTAACGAGACCCAGGGGTTGATTGTCGGACATTATCGGGAATGCGCCTATATCTTCATCTCTCATCTTTCTTGAAACCGTAAGAAGATCATCATCAGGCTTGCCTGAGACAAACTTCTCACTCATAAACCCTGATATGGTCATCGAAGAAGGCGACAGAAGTGTGAGGCGTTTTGTGCTAAGCTTTGTCATTACATCTTTTACGGTCGCTACTCCCACTGGGATACCCCCTGAAGTTATGATGGCCCTATCCACTCCTTTTTTGCTCACTAAATAGATCAGTTGGGCCAACTTGTCGCTTTTGCTCATTGTAAAAACCTTGTCCAAAGGAATGTTCGAAACCTTGATCTTATCTAATGAATCAGGATGCAACTATCTATCGCACCTCTCCCATGGAGAAGATTCCTTTTTTCTCAATTTGGAAGAACCTTTGCCTTGTGCAAAAGCCATATCACTTCTTGACATCATAACAAGGACTTTTTCTTTCCCATCTACTACCACTAGTGTTCCTGTCTTTTTAATAAACATTGGATTTCTTGCCTTTGCCAAGGAATCGCTAGGATCCAAGATGAAAAAATCCTGGCTCACGTATTTTCCAACTTTTTCCATGACCATTAACCCCGAGTAAAACCTTTTCATAATTTGGCCAAAATCTAGCCATATTTCTTACTAGGGCCTACTGTTGAAACTATGACGACTCTTCAGTGGAGCGCTCTCCTTCACGGCAAACTTCACATAGGAACTTCTCGTCCACTTCTAGCAAGTAATCGGACCATTGGTTGCAGGAATCACAATATCCAGCCACGAAACCCCTCTTCCTCCCAGGCTCCCCAGTCATGATTCGAGCTTTCTCCGATATTACATCCATGACTTCAGGTGTCACCGACACGATATCTGACATTGTTATCATGCCAGCTAGCTTATCATTATAGGTCACGCCGAGTCTCTTTATCTCTAAATTTCTTATGATTCTGGCTGCTTCCCTTATGTCCTTCCCCCCATCGATGGTATGCAAGGGTGAGGACATTATATCCCGAGCCAGAACCTTGCTTGGCCTAAGGTCTTTTGCAACAACTTTGCGAGTTATGTCTCCGTCCGTGACTATGCCTGTAGGTTCATCTCCTTCAGTAATGACTATGCTTCCGATCTTGTATTTGACCATCTTTAGAGCCAAGTCCTTCACCGTATCATTAGGAGATGCTGTAATCACTGGGCTATTCATGACCTCTCTTACCAGTACGCTCGTACGCACCGAAGGCTCCTCTGTCAACCCTTTTCCCATCTTCTGGTTGGCTGTCCTACACATTAATACTTTGCTCGCCAACGCCTGCAAAATTGATCTTCCCACCACTCGGCGGGAGGGCTCTTGCTATATCATCAAGAGTGATAGCCTTGAATAGTCTTAGCTTCTCTCCAGCCATCTGAATAAGTCTTGCCTTGATCTTTTTAGCGGTCACACCAATAGCATCTTCATCAGGCTCTATGACCACATATGCCAGAGAATTCCTCTTTACGGCGCTCGGCGGTCCTCCCATAACCGCTATGCCATCTTCCATCTCGTGCACACCTATGGCTATTTTGATCTCCAGATTCTTGATGTAGTTCTTCTTTCCTTCAATTAGGAAGCTGCCTTTTGGCAAATACATGCCAGTAGGTGCTTGCATTTTAACTTGTTTTGGTTCCACCCAATAAGCATCCATAGATGTAAAACC
>CAYMHC010000008.1:0-19055 GCA_964390155.1 uncultured Nitrosopumilales archaeon | reverse complement strand
AGTTCTGCAGTTGCACTTGGATTTGGAGGATACCTTAAGCCTTATTTTGGCGTTTCTGAAGCTTTCACGGCTATCCTTCTTATTCTCTTACTCTCTTTGGTCAATTCTTGGGGGATAAAAGAGTCAGTAAGATTGAATGTGGCACTAACTCTTACAGAGATTTTAGGGCTTGTTCTCGTAATTTTATTCGGGGCAAGATTTTTCGGGTCTGTGAACTACTTCGAAGCGCCTTTAGGTGTAAGAGGTATTGTTACAGCAGCAACCCTAATCTTCTTCGCCTTTATAGGTTTTGAAAGCATCGCCAAAATAGGCGAGGAAACCAAAGACCCCGAGCGTACCCTCCCAAGAGCCCTTGTTTTAGCTTTGATCATTTCAACCATATTGTACGTTGTGGTGGCTTTATCTGTAGTTAGTGTAATGCCTTACGATCAACTCGCATCCTCCACATCTCCGATTGCAGACGTAGCCCTTAAAGCACAAGGTCCTGAAGCCTCTTTCATCCTATCCGTAATCGCCTTGTTTGCCACTGCAAATACTGTATTGATCATTTTGATAGCGACCTCGAGGATAGCTTACGGCATGGCCAAAGAGTCATCCCTCCCAAAGATTATCTCAAAGGTTCACCGGAGAAGGGGAACGCCTTGGGTTGCCATTTTGCTCACCATGATTATTTCAACTCTGTTCGCTTTTCTTGGAGATATAGAGCTCGTAGCAAATGCCACGAATTTTACCACATTTCTCGTATTCATTGCAGTGAATTTAGCTCTGATTAGCCTGAGGCGTAGAGGGTCAAATAAAAAAGAAGTTTTTAAATCACCTTTCACAGTGAAGAATGTACCAGTCCTAGCAGTCTTTGGTGCTTTATCTTCATTCATTATGTTACTGCAATTCGACCTTCTAGTCGTAGCTATGGCGGTTCTGGTCACTGGTTTAGGAGCGATCTTCTACAAGTTTTTCTTGAAAATAGACCTGAAAGGAAACTCTCAGTAAAATATTGGAGTTTATTCATCATCAAATATGAAGATTTTCATAAGATGGCATCCTTCAGCGCATCTTTACAGATGCAACTTCTCTTCTTGGGAATTCTTGGCATGATGACTTCTAAGAGCTTCCTAGTCTTGTCAACATTTTCTCTTGACGTCTTCATTATTCCATCGACACTCACCAATCCTTCCTTCCACACATCGTAATCGGTTATCGTTGCTATTGATAAATAGCAGATCTCCGCTTCTCTTGCCAATACGCATTCAGGAATAATGGTCATGTTGATTATATCTGCTCTCCAGCTCCTAAACAATTTCGACTCTGCCTTTGTTGAGAATCTAGGTCCCTGAATTACTACACAAGTGCCACCTTTATGGATTGACAAGCTCAACTCTTTCCCAGCCTTGAAGGCAATCTCAGACAGCTCTGAACAGAAAGGATCAGCAGTAGATATATGGCATACTTGACCCCCATCATAGAAGCTACTCGCTCTTCCTGTAGTTCTATCTATGAATTGATCGGGGATGACTATATCCCCAGGCTTTAATTCTTCTTTCAGGCTTCCTACAGCAGCAGGAGCTATTATCCTAGTAACTCCAAGTTGCTTTAAAGACCATATGTTCGCTCTGAAGTTTATGTTATGGGGAGGTATCTGATGACCTTTGCCATGCCTTGGCATGAAGGCTATCCTTTTACCCTTGAAGACTCCTATCGTTATGAAGTCGGAGGGCTTACCATATGGGGTGAAGACTTTTATCTCCTTTGAATCTTCCAATAAGCCAGGATCGTAGATTCCAGTACCTCCTATTATCCCTATTTCTGCTCTTTCTCCCTTCAACTCTTTCGTGCTCCAAGATAAAAAAGTAGAATAAAACTTTTTTAAACTCTTTTTATGAAGGTCTCAATTGTTAACAGTTTGGCTTGATAGAAGAAAAACCTGACTATAGAATAGTTGACTGGGAAAAATTGCGGCATTTTACGAAGATTTTAGCGAGAAAAATCAGAGAATCAAAGTATGAGCCTAATATAATAGTTGGAATCTTGAAGGGAGGATGGGCACTAGCTAGATTGCTCTGCGATTATATAAATGGCAAAGACATGATTAGCTTGGCTGCAAAGCAATGGGAATTACATGAGCAAGCGAGTCCAAACCTCTTCAACAAGAATCTTCTTGGGAAGAAAGTCCTCATGGTCTACGACGTAATTGATGAGAAGAGCATGGAGAAATCTATACGATACTTGGCATCTTCAAAACCTGACAGTATCAAAACTTTATCCCTATTCTGTTTTAGGGGCGATATAAAGCCAGACTATTGTGCTGAAGAGATCTCTGATGAGTTGGTCATTTTCCCTTGGAATTTCATGAACAGCACAAGAAAAATAATCTATAATCTTAACAAGATCGGAGAGATAGATGTCAAAAGCATCAGATCAAGGTTAAAGCGAAGTTTGAACATAACTTTGGAAGAAGAAGTTATTGATGAAATACTGAGAAATCGGGAGAAACTCTGAATCTGTACAAAAATAAAGGCTCGGGATCTCCCTGGCCCTATACTTCTTTTCGAAGCATTCTTAGTAGCGTTTTGAAGAATAGCTCCAGACCATCACTGCTATGATTGTTACTATGGAAGCTACGACTCCAGATAAAGCGGCCCTTAGGAGGTAAACATCTAAGTTAGCAAGGAAGGGAAGGATGCTCATCAGGAAACTTGCTAGAGCGTCGAAGATCATGAAACCAATGAAGCCTATCACGAAACCAACCAACCATAGTCCTATTATCATGCCAATTCTGCCCATAGCGATCGTCATGGCATCGTATCTGCTCTATATATTACAAAAGGACAACGATGATTTACTTTCGCGTCAAATTCTCTTAGATGCAAATAAGAAAAGATTGGAAGGCACTGCTTTGATACTTTTCATGCCCTTCTATGTGCACCGCAGTATGGGCAAAAAGTTGATATTTGTGGCATTAATTTACCACAATAAGCACATGGAATCAGTACTACTTCTCGCACGTTCTCCTTGACAACCGTTGGTGTTGTTGATTTTGTCACTTGAACTTCAATCGTCTCACTATTGACATCAGGACGCCCTTTTATTGCCAAAACCCCTTTAACAGACCATATAACACTCCCATCTACACTATGGTAGCTCTCCCGCCCACTCGCTGGAATGTTCGTTCTGAATGGGAATTCTTTCTTGTAACTTGGAGTGATGTGCAGTTCTTCAGATGACTTCACGTTCGTGGAATGCAAAGTAGCCGTTTACCAAAATTCCTTCCATTCTCCACGCCGAGTTTGCTCGTTCCAACCATATTCTCTTTTCTTTTTCTTCTCGACACATGAGAATTCAACTCTTATCCCAATTGAATCAAAGTCTTCTTCCGATGCCACGACGAGGGTGCCTTCCGAGTCCTCTCCCAAGTTGTACGTGTTCTTGCTGAGGTTTAGCGACAGGCTGGCTTTAGGTTTCGTAACTTTTTCCCTGAACTTTCTCAAAAAACTCGTGAATCGCCACCTCTTTGTTGGGCTTATTGTTTTTTACCCTTAAACTTTTGTTCAAAAATAGCTTAAAGATAGATTCTTTCCATATGCAAAACTCATATACTTCTTAGTTGAAATATAGTTTAGGAGCGATAGAGGTGGCGTTATCATACGACGACTTGTTGAAGAGGCTGAAGAGTGGCCAAAGCATGATGGAACCTAGAGCTAAGGTTGAGAGGCTTGAACTTCCAAAGCCCGATATCATTTGGGTAGGCAAGAAAACATTTTTCAGGAACTTCATGGACTTCTCTAGCATAATAAGAAGGGACCCTAACCACATACTGATGTTCTTAGCTAAAGAGTTGGCAACAGCCGTATCTTTGGATGGGGACAGAGCCATTTTCATTGGAAGAAAGGATCGTCAATCCTTCTCGGTTTTGATCAATCGCTACATAAAAGATTTTGTGACTTGCTCTGTCTGTGGAAGCCCAGACACTCGTCTTGAAAAGATAAAAAGGTTGCAGTTCTTGGTCTGTGAGGCTTGTGGCGCGAGATCAGCAACAAGGACCAAGTGACATGATTTGGAGAAAGAAAGATGCTACATGGCGAGAATAATAGACTGGCAAGGAATAAAACTGATTAACATTTGTGATAGAGACCTTGTAGGAAAGACCATAAAGGGTGAAAAATCAGAGATGTATATTTCGCCAAGTTATTTTAAGGGAGAGCTTGTAAACACCGAGGAGGCTCTTTTTTTGGTGAAATCATCTTCCGTGGCAAACTTGGTTGGAGAGAGGATAGTGGTGGATACCATAAAGGCAGAATTAGCCTCGGAACATGCAGTAAAGAAGATAGGTTCAACACCTTTCTTGATGATATTTAAATTCTGATGAATAGTTGTGGCGTAGCCCTAAAAATATCCCCCGATGCATTGTATGGCATAATCCAGTGGAAGTTTAAATATATAAAAATAAACCTGCCCTTTTATAGAGTTTTAAGTAGTATTCTTAAACACTTGTTGTTGGTGTTCTATACGTTTTCTGCATTAGGTTCTTTCCTTAAAATAAAGGTTAACTACATGTAGATATAATGGTAGTTGTTCTTGAGCCATCATGCCAGCGCCTGATTGAAGAGGGAGACTCATTGAACCAAACTGGTTTGGAGTTCACATCACCACGAGTAGATGTGCAAGGCGCGAAGTTTAATGGAAGGTTAACTTCACTTGATGTTTTTAGAGGCTTGGCTATCTTGGGTATGCTCTTGGTAGATGTCGTTTTCCTGTCCGACCTTTTCCCTCAGCTAAGACACGCCGACTGGCACGGATGGACATTTGCTGATTTGGTTTTTCCTTTCTTCCTTTTCATAGTTGGGGTAGCTATCCCCTTCTCGTTAGGGCGCCGAATAGAATTGGGGTATTCGCGGAGAAGGCTCTTCGGCAGAGTCGTGAGGAGGACGCTAATCTTGTTCGCCCTTGGACTTCTTCTGAACGTATTTCTTACCTACGATCTCTCGACCATAAGGATTATGGGAGTTCTCCAGAGGATTGCGCTATGCTACTTTTTCGCGTCTGCCACCTACTTGACATCGAGAATTAGCCGGCTGGCGATCTGGGGCGTCGCATTGCTCTTCGTCTATTGGGGGCTAATGGAGCTTTTTCCAGTCCCTGGAATAGGCGCGGGTGTTTATGAGAAGGGGCGGAATTTTGCCGCTTACGTCGACCAATTGATCTTGGACGGGCACATACATCAATTCACGAAGATCTGGGACCCGGAGGGGATAGTTGGCACGATTCCGGCCATTTCAACGACGCTGTTTGGAGTCCTAACTGGGCACTGGCTGAGGAGCAACAGGAATGCGATCGAAAAGACACTATGGCTTTTTATCATGGGAAATCTCGGGATATTCTTCGGCACAATCTGGGATACTTGGTTACCGATTAACAAGAACCTCTGGACGAGTTCCTTCGCAGTTCTTACAGCTGGCTTTGCTCTCGTCTTTCTCGGGTTTTGTTATTACTTCATCGATTTTAAGGGATACGGAAGATGGGTGCAGCCATTCGTCATTTTGGGAATGAATTCGTTAACTGTCTACGTCATCGCTTGGATCATTACAATATTCATGGCTGATTATATAATCAGATTTTTCAGTTGGTTTGGTCCCGTGTATGGCTCGCTTAGCTATGTTATCGTTCTCATCTTGCTGATATATCTCATCGCGTGGATTCTTTACAAGAAGAGGATGTTCATAAAGGTATAAGTCCTTAGCCCTCTATTCTACCTTAAACAGGGTGACGACTACCAATCATTACGACAAAAAAGTACGTCGAAATGCTTCTAGAGCTGGAAAAGTGGGGATGGAAGTAGGTTCATTACGTGAGAAGATTATAATCGCTTTCTATTTATAAAAAACTTAACAGAACTATGCCATGATAACGCATCGCCCAATAATTTTTTAACGTGCCACGAATATGCATCAGAGCCCAGTATTTAATATAATATATAATAGATCTTAATCTTCAAAAAGAGAGAGAAAAGACGGTAAGTATTTTTTATGTCCAATGTTGTCAAAACCAGTGTCTTGATAACATTTAAGTTTATGAGGTAATTCGTAATTACTCTTATCTTATCAAGTTTGACTTTTTGTACTTAGTTCTTTTGATCTTTGCCAGAATGCTATGAAATTTACTATGAAGACAATCCACGCCGGTATTCTGTAGAATAGCAGAGTAAAAGACAAGCCTAGTATTATGGCGATTAGAGAAACAAGCCACGCCATCCTGTGAATTTTCCCAATGTAGAACTTCCAGCCTATGTAAAGGTTTAGAAAGCCGGCAACAAAAGGCAGGGTTGCTGAAATTGAGATATATCCAATGGTTATTACGAAAAGGATTAGATACGCTCCGCCCACTATATGCAAGTAGGCCAAGGGTAAGAGTGACATCGGTGCAACATGAATTTCACCAAAAAGTCTGGCACCACAATTTCCACAGAACTTTAGCCCTTCTCGGTTATCAAAGTTGCATTTCTTACACTTCACCAAATCGCATCATCTCTCACCCTATCAAAAGCTGAGTTATTTAGGATTTGTCATATTAAATGATTCTATAGTACATCTAGTCCGTCTACGCATTCAGAGGAATGTAACTTCCTTCTATTTCGCTTAACTACTCAATGATGCCTGTGACCAGGGTTCCTTGAAATAGAGGAATCGTCTATTTTTCAATTCCATAAGCGTCTTAAAGGGATTTTTCGCTTTAGGTAGCTGTTGTACAAAACTCCCACTAGCAACGTCAGCATCCAGAGGGTGATATTGAAGAAGTGAGAGTAAGACATGTAAGAAAGACGGAAGAATTGGTAAGCACCAACGTAGTTTGTGTATTTTGCCTAGACAAGGATTCATGCAACATAGCTGAAGACAACATAGTATTTTGTACAAAGTTCAAGAAAGGTATGGTGCCTATTGAGCATTTGGTCGATTTTTATGAATGCAAGCAAGGGCATAGGTTTGGAGTTGATCACAATAGAGATTCATTCCGAAAAAATTCAATTCCATGCCCAGTTTGTCGTGATCCAGCCTTTTTCAAAGAAGTCTCTAAGTTTGAGGTAAAGAATTCAAAAATTGCTCTGCGTCAATTTATGAGACATGATAAAAGGAAGACTGTGACATAAAGAGCAAAAGATTATAGATTGCGCCATAAAGCTGATAACGCTATCTAATATACTCTTCAATATCCTTTTGAAATCTTCTGTCCAGTAATCTCTTATAGTTCGGCAGTTTCTTCGCCCCCGATAGTTCGGTAGAGAATTTTGCTATCAAAGGTAAGTATTTACCATATATGTTGTACCTTCGCTTGTCCATCTCCATAGACACTTTTCTTGAAAGATAGAGGCTTAGCTTTCTAAGTACTTCCCTTATAGCATTTCTCAGTTCTCTCTCAAGCTCAGGCCTATCTGCCAAGTACTCTTTGCCTACAGTCTTGTAAGGTATTTTTGTAGAGCAGATATGGGATACTATCGCTAAAGGCGTGTCTTCTGATATTCTGTAGCGCCTCAAGTCTATTTCTTCATTTAGGACTTTGCATGCAACATCATTTGCTTCATCGTAGAGTAAAGGTATTCTGTTGGCGAACCTAAATAGCTTCAAACCCTTTGGAAGATTCTTCCCTCCGTAAGCCAAGCCAACTTCTACGATGAAAGGGAAGCCTGAATAAGCCGATGGGGGGCGAGTAGTTGTAGCTATGAACTCAGGCTCTAACTCCTTTTTGATACCAGCCATAAGAATCTCACCTGCAAGGGGAGAAAGGCAACTGGCATCCGGCTGCAAGAAATTATCATATCCATGAAGGGCTCTCACGAACTTTGTAATTTCATCGTTCGAAAGCGTCTTAGGGTCTCCATTTTGATCAAAACCAGCGTAATCAAGGAACTTCTTTGCTATGTTCTTGCCAACTCTGTGAAAATTCTTCATCATGAACTTGATCATGCTATCCTGCTTGGATCTTCTTATCAGTCTTCTAATGGCCTCGACATCCGTACCGTAAGGATGCAATAATGTTTCTTTAGGTGGTACTGGCATTACATTTGTAACCCTCTCGAAAAGGAATAATCGTCCATAAGGGTCTATGAAAGCAATATTGGCATAAGGCGTTACCATGGCTATTTGCTTTAAGTAATCTAGAATCTTCTGGGAAGCCCTTGAGTAATCACCCTCCAAAGTTATCCTTATCATAGTTCCAGTGGAGCCTTCGGCTGGACTGGAAGCCTTTCTAAGTAATACGGGAGCATTCTCTTGAACATCGATGAGTAGATCGAAGTTGAAGGCTTGAATTCCATCAACAGATGTTGTTATGCTAACAGGCTTATTGGTCGTAATTTGGCCATAGAGTATAGCCATCTTGCCTCCCATGCCGAACATGCCTCTTGACTGTCTTAATTGAAACTTAGAACCAAAGAAAACTTGACCAAAAGCCTTTGGGACGTATTTTGGCTCTACACCAAAACCATTGTCTTGAACTTTTAAAATATATGCCTTAGGATCTGGGCTATTTGTATCGAAGTCCATTGGTGTTATTCTTACGAATATGTCTGGAAGTATGCTGTAGAGTTCACAAGCATCCAAACTATTCTCGAGAAATTCTCTAACAGCCGAATATAGCGCTCTGGAGGGATTGCTGAAACCAGCTAGGTCTCTATTTCTATAAAAGAACTCTGAAGGGGATATTTCGGTGAATTCATCCATCAATTTAGACTCCTCTTGAAACTTCATGCATAAAATAACATCTTGTTACTAATCGAAGCTTAATCATGACTCTTTGAAGAATCTTAAAGTTATTTGTGATCATCTAATCGTTCATCTGATTTCTTTCAATGATTTGTTAATATTCATTTCTGCCTTCGTCAAAAATTACATAATCCAAAAAAGCTCTTTTCGGGGTCACTTCTCTTCCCATAGCTTCATGCGATCCATCTTTGCTTTTGTTCTTGCTCTTTGAAGCATGTTGTAAACGGTCTTATGAGCGCTTCCCAATGCTAGCATGTCCAGAGCATCCAAAGCTAGTCTAACCCCTTCTATCCTTCCTATAATGCTAACTGTGTGGCCAAAGACAGAGATGTGGGTGTTGCTAAGCTCCCCTATGAGCCTTCTCGACTTGCCTCCTAGACCTATTATCCTTCCTTTAATGCGCTCAAGAGAACTGCGAGACTTTCCTACGTAATCCCTTAAGTCAATTATATGTAAAACGATATCATCGTTTAGGAGTTTAAAGGCCATTTGAGGAGAGAAGCCTCTTCCTATAGCTGTTATTATATCTACGGCTTTGAAGGGTTGTGATTGACTAATATCTCCTTTTGAATCTATTGCAACTTCTCCTATCTTGCTGTCTATGGACAATGTTACGCCACATCTTGACTCTATTTCGCTCTTTACGGCTCCATTTTTTCCAACTAAAACTCCTATTCGATCCAGTGGTAGTTTTAGATTCCTTTGAAAGCTCAAGCTTTGATCACCCTTTTTAGTAAATCATCCAAGGGCTTCACCTTCAAGCCACGTTTAATAAAGAAACGGTTTATGTTATTAATGTCTCTTTTGAGGAATTCCTTTGAGAGGGGATGCCTTACGTCTACAGCTGATCCAAAATCGAAAAGGATAAAGTTCTTTCCATGTTTGAATATGTTATACTCAGACAAATCCGCATGCACCAGATTAGCATTATTATGTAGCTTCTCTACTAGGGAAATTACCGTCTTATAATCCCTCTGCCTAACTTCAACTTCATTTAGAAGAGGATCAGGTCTACCGTCCTGTCCAATGAACTCCATCACCAATACGTTTCTTTTTATGGCTAAAGGCTTTGGGACAGGTATTCCAAATTCATAAGCCGTCATAAGGTTCTTGTATTCTTTTTGTGCCCATATCAATACAATGTTGCTTGAGCCATGTTTCAAACTTCCAAAGCGGGGATCTCCGACTATGTATGGCAACCTCTTCTTGAATTCGGCTGTAGTGGTTAGATATATTTTAACTGCAACAGACGAACCATCATCCCTTACTCCCCAGTATATTCTTGCTTCTTTTCCCGAGCTAACGACTCCATTCAAGATTCTAAGGACGCCAGAGTTCATAAGATAGTAGAGCGTCAATAGTGTAGGCTTGTCGAAGACCTCCTCCATGACCGCCATATCGGATGAATCTTTAATCAGCTTTCTGTCTCTTCTATCTATCATGCGCAGCTTACGCTTAAGGTGCTCCTTTTCTTTGCCCGAAAGCTCATGCCCTTCCGACATAAAGGTCCCCTAATCCTTCCTAAAGAAAATCCTGTGATTTGAAGTTTCATTGCTGTCGAAAGTGAATATGACTTGCGCTTTCGTCTTTCTTCTGACCAAAATCAATTGTAGTATCCAAAAACTATAACTCTTTTGGCAGATAATCATTCGCCTTAAGCCAATCTACCTGTGCTATCGTGTATCTCCAGAGTACATCACATCTCTCGTCACTCTTGAATTCCCAAGGTGCAACCAATACTACGTCATTCTCCCTTACCCATATTCTTCGCTTTAGTTTCCCTCTGATCCTTCCCAATCTCGATTTTCCATCAGTGCACTTCACCATAATATGATCGCTACCTAGGAGCTTCATTACCCTACCCAAAAGCTCCCCCTTGTCCGGCAGCACTAAATCTCTCAGCTCTTCTTCACTCAAAACTTTTCTTTTGCCCATTTTTGGCACCTCAAGGTTTTGGCTGAAAGTGAATGTTCAATAAGCGAGAATATATCTTTAACGTTCTATCATAGACCTTTGATATTTCTCATCGACTTATTTATGAAATAAGCCTTGAAAATCTTACCGTCTGATGTGACTAAAAATGAATCTAAATTACTCCAAAGTCTCGACTTCGAAATCAAAAGCCGACGTTGCTTTTGATACAGTTCCTAATATTTCGATGAGCATGTTTCCCAAGTAAACCTTGTCCACCCATGATGATCTTGGCTTGAACCTTACCTTGAAGGATATTTCTTGCTCCAACCCGCATCCACTAATAAAGGAATCTTAAAACAGATTGATTCTTAAACTTGTGGGTTCAACACAATCTGCTCCAAATCCATAACAACTATCTTCTGAATTCATCTTGGAAATAGAACCATTCTTACTGTTGCTTTCATCTAGCACTAACTTTATATAAAAATTGTCCGTAACCAGTTATGGTGTTATTATGGGCAAGAAGACTCGCGAAGTCGTTGAGAAGGCTGGTGTTAATGTAGATGAGCTAATCTCGATGTTGCGGAAGGCTTTCGCGGACGAATGGATAGCATACTATTACTATAACATCTTAGCATATATGGCAAAAGGGCCCGAATCACCTGAGATCGCTGATAGAATAGAGAAGACAGCTAAGGAAGAGCTTGAGCATCAAAAGGAGTTGGCCGAAAGGATAATCCAGCTTGAGGGTGAACCGCCTAAGAAGTTTGAAGAGCTCTTAGAGATAGCGAACTGCCCTTATGTAGAATTGCCATCCGACTTTGGTGATCCAAGAGCTGTGGCAAAGGCTATCGTGGATGCGGAAGGATGCGCGATAGAATCTTACAGAGCAATACTTGACTGGCTGATGAAGGGGGGAAGGGACCCTAACACTTTCCACATAATAAGACATATCCTGCAAGAAGAAGAGGAACATGAAGACGAGTTCCAAACAATAATGGGCATCTAAGCCCCTCCTTTTTTTGTTGGGAATACCTAAGAGAATCTCAAAGGACCTTGGACCTATGGCTACCTAACTAAATAGTCGATGTAATTCGACTTGAAGGTTTTATATTTCCTGTTTTTTCCTATGAGAGATCATGCTCAGCAATTCTGATATTCAGAAACATATAAAAGAAAAAAGATTGATAGTCGATCCCTTCCATGAAGATACAGTGCGCGAGAACGGTATAGACTTGAGGCTAGGAAGTGAAATAGCTCGATTTAGAAGGACGGATTCGATATTTGATACTCGTAACAAGAATGATTATGATCGTTTTTTTGAGAAAGAAACTGTAGAATCTTTCATAATAAATCCTGATGAGAGAATTCTTGTTTGTACTCTTGAGTTCATAGAATTAGGAAGCAATCTCATGGGCTTCGTAAATCTCAGGAGTTCTTTCGCTAGGGTTGGTTTAAGCTTGCCTCCTACAATAGTAGATGCTGGCTTTGGGGGACAGTTGACTTTGCATGTAAGAGGGGGTTCTTTCCCAGTTAGGCTATATGCAAAGGATAGGTTCTTTCATATCGTGTTGGCAAAACTGACATCAGATTCTGTTAAGTACACTGGGGTTTATCTAGGCCTAAGAGGAGTAACGTATCCAAAATTTTAGATCAAACATTTTAATAGATATTCATCTCACTTAAGGCCATGAGCTCAAGAAGCTCTAAAGAAGGCTTAGCTAAAACTAGAAAGGGAGAGGTCAAGAGGCTTCTCAAAGACCTAGGAATGAGAGTATACTCGGACATCGATAAAGGTATCTTTTCCGAGATAAATTTTCCAAGTAGGTCTGTAAGAAATATCATTTATCATGAAGGGCTAAAGCAATATATCCTTGGTGAAACGTCTGTGAAGAGATCGATTCACAATATAAAGCATGTCCGCCCTTTCACACAACTGATTTGGTTGGCTTTCTTTGTAAATAAATTGATGGAGCAAGGAAAGACCAGTACTCTCAGAGATGTATTCTACTCCGCCCAGGCCTATGATATGGAGTTTGTAGATCAGGCAGAATCCGATGAAATAATAACAGATTTGGAAGTACTATCATCTAAAGCCAGAGAGGACTTTAATGTTTATCCTGAAGAACGCTCCGCCATATTCGGCAATCTTACTATAGAGTACACTGTGCCAGGATATGAAGGAAAGAGGCTGAATTTGGCCTCACATCCGGATGGCTACTTGATAGGTCCAAGCTTAAGCACCGCTGACTTCGTGGATACATCCGCAGAGATGATCTTCGCCGTGGAGAAGGGAGGATTATTCACTAGGTTTGTTGAAGAAAAGGTGCACGATAGGTATAAAGCAATAATAATAGATACCGCGGGTCAGCCCCCCAGGTCTACAAGGTATATGCTCAGAAGGTTGAATCAAGAGCTAGGACTGCCGGTCTACATTTTGACTGATGGAGACGTTTACGGAGAGCATATAGCCATGGTAATCATCTCGGGCTCTGCCAATGCCGCCCATCTAAGGGAGTTGGCAGTACCATCCGGCAAATGGATAGGAGTGTGGGGTAGCGACATAACAAAGTACAAGCTTCCCAGCAACCCCCTTAAGGATGTAGACATAAAACGCATATATGAATTGAAGAGAGATCCAAGGTATAAAAGGGGAGTGTGGCAGAAGGAATTGGATGTGTTCCTAAAGATAAAGAGGAAGAGCGAACTCGAAGCCTTCGCCAAGTATGGTCTGACAACTATAGTTGACAAGTATTTGCCAGAAAAGTTGGAGATCGCCAGAAACCTCTAAATTGCTAAGGTTCTTCTGTTTCAGTTCTTGGATAACCAAATATATCCCAAAGACCATAGAAAAAGGAACATGGTGATATGATGGTTGGAGTCAGTCCAATCTGCTTCTCAGAAGATAAAAAAACTTGAAGTTCAAGGGGCAAGAAACATTGCCATAACTGCCATAAAGGCACTAGAAACTCTAGCGAGCCAAACAAAAGCAAAAACCAAAAAAGAGTTCTCCGACGAGCTTTCCAAAGCTAGAGAGATTCTTTTTGCTTCTAGAGAAACCGAGCCCCTTATGAGAAACGCGGTGAGATGGATGGTCAGCCAAGTAGTAAAAAGCCACGAGAAAAACGTTAAGGAGTTGTCTAGAACAATTTCATTAGCTTCAAAGGACTTTCTGAAAAGCCTTCAAGATTCTAAGGAAAAGATTGCTGAGATAGGGGCCAAGAGAATAAAAGACAATTCGGTAATTCTTACCCACTGCCATTCTTCCACGGTGACTCACTTACTGGAAATAGCGAAAGAGGAAGGAAAGGCGTTTGAGATCATCTGTACCGAAACCAGACCTTTTTTTCAAGGTAGAACAACAGTCAAAGAAATGTTAGAATTGGGCATAAAAACGACCCTTGTGGTAGATTCTGCTACCAGATTCTTCATGAATCAAGTCGACCTTGTGATTGTAGGAGCGGATGCCATAACTTCGGAAGGAAACGTGATAAACAAAATTGGGACGAGCATGATAGCTCTTGTTGCTCGTGAAGCGAGGACGCCCTTCTACGTAGTTTCAGAACTATTGAAGTTTGACCCAATGACCATGTATGGCGATTATGAGAAAATAGAAGAAAGAAACCCAGACGAGATTTGGAAAGACCCTCCTAAAAACTTGGTCATAAGGAATCCGGCTTTTGATGTGACTAGGCGTGAATTCATCCATGGTATTATTTGTGAGGAGGGGATAATCTCTCCTCACTCAATAATCGAAGTAATGCATAGAAAGTATCCGTGGGTTTTTGAGTGAAACCCGACCACTGGTTTTATTGTCTCCAAATTTGTAGTGCTATCCTAAGCTCCTTGTGCGTTTTGGCATATTCTCCTAAGTCTGTTCCTTCCAAAGTAGCATCAACAGCTTGGCGCATCGCTCTTGCTCCTGCCTTGGTTCCATCTTTGTGACCGTGAATACCTCCTCCAGCTTGAATGACGAAGTCTTCTCCAAAAAAGTTGATTAACGCTGGAACCAACCCAGGATGTAAACCTCCTGAAGCAACAGGCAAAACTTGTTTTAATCCGTTCAACTCCGTTTTCAATGCCGAGCAGTTCTCCGCCACTTCTTCTTTTGTTTCAGACATTTTCCCCACAATGGTACCTACGTGAAGCTGGTCAACGCCTATGATTCTTGCAACTCTGGCAATTACTCTCATCGAAATTCCATGCTTGTGGTTTTTAGTAAAAGCTGCATGCCCCGCTCTATGCCCATGAATTATAAGGTTGAAGTCTCTCTTACGCAGTGTTTGTAAAGCAGAGAAACCACATGTTAGAATATCAACCATAACGTATTCTCCTCCATGTTCAAGCACGTATTCTGCTCTTTTCAGCATCTCTTCCGTTTCTGCCGTAATATTGACCATGTAGACTTTCTTTTCACCAGTTTCTCGCTCAGACTTGTCTCTACTCTCCAAAGTTTTTGTGACACGCTCCTTAAATGGATTGAACCTTTGACTGCTTAGATTCTCATCATCCTTGACTATGTCGCACCCTCCGATCCAAGCTTCATAGGCAACTTTTGCATGATCTTTAGCTTTCAATCCGAGCTTGGGCTTAATTATCGTCCCAACCAGTGGTCTGTCTGTAATTTTCATAAGTTTTCTAATGCCAGCGACTCCGTACTTTGGGCCGTTGAAACTCCTTAGGATTTCTGGTGGCAGAATCATTTCGGAAAGTCTCAAATTCTTCAAAACCCTCAGACCGAAGACATTTCCAGCAATACTACTCAGAATGTTGGGCATATTGCCATGTTCGAAGAGCTCGATAGGATACGCTATCTTCACATTATTCCCTTCTATTCTGAACACTTTTGCCTGCAACCTCCTAACATAGGGCTTCTCAGTCTTGAGTTCTGTCCAAGTTCCTATCGAACTCTCAGCTGCAACCCCTCCAGCAGCCTCTTGCAGGTCAATGCCATTAGGCTCGACATAGAAATCACAAATAATATCATCCTCCGTTGGCTTGTAGTCAAAATCGAGGAAATCTAAATATCTCATAAGATACCAACCTATTCTTTTCCAAAACAGTATTTATGTTGTGCTATGCCTTTGTCACAAGAGTTTTTTTTATACATGAAGCAATCTCCTTATATCTCTGTCAAGCCATGGTTTATTGAAAATTGACAAATGAAGTTCAAGGTTAAGGTTCTGGGGATAGAAGCTGGCAGGAAGCTCATAGTGATTATGGATGACAAAGATGCCAGCCTACTTGGAGTGCGCACCTCTGACAGGGTGCAAGTTGCTCACGAAAACAAATCTGTGATGGCGATTGTCAACATCGCGGCAAGATTCCCTAGGAATACCATAGGAGTCTTTGATGAAGTTAGGTCTGGGTTAGGCTTGAAGTCCGGGGATGAAGTCGATCTATCACCTGCAAAGAGGCCAGAATCTATGGGTTATATTCGTGATAAGATCCTTGGCTATAGCCTGAATCCTCAGGAAATCAGGACTATAGTGAAGGATGTTATCAATCAGCAATTGAGCGACATCGAGTTATCATCCTTTGTGACGGCTCTTCATGTCAGAGGGACGAATATGGATGAAATCGAAGCCCTCTCAAGGGCTATGGTCGAAACTGGCCAAGTCTTGAAATGGGAGGATAATACTATTCTGGATAAACACAGCATCGGGGGAGTGCCAGGCGACAAGACAACCATTCTTGTGGTTCCCATAGTTGCCGCAGCAGGCTTCACCATTCCCAAGACTTCTTCCAGGGCTATAACTTCTCCTGCTGGAACCGCCGATAGGGTCGAATCCTTGTGTCCCGTAGACTTGAATCTGGAGGAAATCAAGGATGTAGTGAAAAAGACAAAGGCTTGTTTGGCTTGGGGAGGGGCTCTTGACCTAGCCCCTGCAGATGACCTTTTTATCCAAGTCGAGTATCCTCTATCCATCGACCCTCTTTTGCTACCATCGATTATGAGCAAGAAGAAGGCCATCGGGGCCAATTTTGTGGTAATCGATTTGCCAACAGGTAGAGGGTCAAAGATCAAAACTGTAGGAGAAGCTCAGCACTTGGCTAGGGACTTTATAGAACTTGGGAAGCGCTTGGACATTAGTGTTGAGTGCGCCATAACCTTTGGAGAGCAACCCATAGGTTTTGCGGTAGGTCCAGCTCTTGAAGCAAGAGAAGCCCTGCAAACACTTACGGGCAAGGGTCCTATAGATCTACAGGACAAAGCCATCAACTTAGCAGGAATCCTTTTTGAAATGTTGGGGGTTGAAGATGGCAGAGAAGAGGCAACAAGGATTCTTCGAACGGGCAAGGCAGAGTCAAAGCTTAGAGAGATCATCGCAGCCCAAGGCGGAGACCACAACATAAAGCCCGATGACGTAGTAGTAGGGGACAAGGTAGCAAAGGTCGTATCAAACTACGAAGGAAAGGTGTTGTGGATCAATAATAGCGACATAGTTCAGATAGCTAGGGAGGCTGGTGCTCCGAAGGAGAAGGGTGCCGGTGTCCTATTGAAAGTTAAGATAGGCAATGAAGTTGTTAAGGGAGACGTGCTCTTCGAAATCTACACAGAGAGAAGTCAAAAGCTGGAGAGAGCCTTTGCACTTGCCGAGAATCTCAAACCTATAGGAGTGGGCCAGAGATACGATGTCATGATAATGAGCCGTATTCCAACAAGAGCTCCAAGCGAAAGAGCTTTCGTTCTAGAACGATAAGAGGATTTTGCGTATGACTTTCGCGTAGTAAACTTATTTAGTATTTTGAAAGCCGACCATTAAATCAGTAGATCCCTGCAAGCCTCAAGTTCTTTTGCGTTATCCCGTTTCTAAGTTCTTGAACGTTCAATTTATCCATGCTTGGAACTAGGGCCAATCTTTCACCTTCAATATCTGGCGGATTAGCTCCAATCCATTCCCATCGAACCATCCAGAAAGTTCTGCACTCTTGATGGAATCTCTCTTTCTAATCTATCAAAGGAATTAGTGAAAGATACTGGCTTTATAACTAGAGATGATAAGACAATAGTAGAATAGTGTTAGGATAGGTTCAACAATATATGTTTCGGTTATCTGATGCTCAACTTCTTCTTATCAGTATCCTTCCACTTGGCAATACTGTTTGAACATCCCATAATTCAGTCAGATAATGCTCAAAATCATTTATTCTGGAAGAAGGCCAAGCGATCTCGTTCGCTAGTCCTATCAAACCATGAAAAATATGGTGAGAGAGCATGGTTCCCTGCTCTCATAGGGTTGGAGGAAGCTATTTGACGGCTGGGTTTTGATGGAGTAAACTTATTTAGTCAACAGATAGAACAGAGGAGTTGATTTGAAGGGCTCAAAAACTACCGAAAGGATCGATATATTCATTCGTCTTGTAGGTCTTGTATTCTTGATTTTAGGGGTATCCGTATTGTATTTTGCGACCATGACTCCCCTCATGGCTCAAATATCTCCGATATACTACCTTGTCTCGTTACTCTTCATCGTTTCCGGTTTGATTGCGCTGATTTCAAAGCTAGAATAAACTGACAATAACATTAAAAAGTAAACCTATATCGCTCTAAGACCATGGGTGGCAGGATAAGAATAGCTCTCATAGGCATAGGTAATTGTGCATGCAGCCTAGTTCAAGGAATAGGCTACTATGGTGAGGATGATTCTAGAGATGGTCTGTGGCACAAACTAGTAGGAGGGTATAGGGTCAGTGACTTGGAAATAGTTGAAGCCTTTGACGTAGATTCCAAAAAGATAGGTCTGGACCTTTCGGAGGCTATCTTTTCCAAACCCAACGTAGCAAGAAGATACTTTGATGTGGAATCCTTCAAAGTAAAGGTCAAGAAAGGTCTTTTGTATGATGAGCTATCACGTGATCTAAGAGGATCTTTTGATGTTAAGAACGGTGAAAATTACGATATAATAGATGGATTGAAAGATAGCAGAGTGGATGTTCTTGTGAATTTGATATCTTCTGGCTTAGACAAAACATCAAAATCTTATGCTGAAGTGGCCCTTGAAGCAGGATGTTGCTTCATCAATGCTACTCCCTCATTGATAGCATCCAATGAGAATCTAGTAGGGAAATTCAAACGAGAGAATTTGGTCGTAATTGGTGACGATCTTATGAGCCAGTTTGGAGGGACGGCTTTTCACAAAGGCATCCTTGACTTCATGCACAATAGAGGAATAAAGATTAAAAAAAGTTATCAGTTGGATGTTGGTGGAGGAACAGAGACCCTCAATACCCTAAACGAAGATATAAAGTTCATGAAAAGAAATATGAAGACTAACTCTATATCCATTGAATTGCCTTACGAGTTTGAGACCGTGGCAGGGACTACCGATTATGTCGATTATATGCAGAACGATAGGACTAGCTATTATTGGATACAAGGGGAGGGTT
>CAYMHC010000007.1:0-19792 GCA_964390155.1 uncultured Nitrosopumilales archaeon | reverse complement strand
CCACAGTCGCTACACCTTATCTTCTCTTTTGTTTTGACCATTCATGGATCACTTTGTCAAAAATTCAGAGGAGCTTTAGCGAGTGCAGAAGTTATATCAGAGGATGTCAATATCCCGACTAGCTTTTCATCCTTCATCACAGGAAGCCTTCTTATCTTCAATTGCGTCATTATTCTTGCTGCTTCTTTTAGATCGAATTCTGGGCTGACAAAAGTTAAAGGCGTGGACATGTATTCCTTGACCTTCATTTCATCAAGTTTTAGCCTTTCAAGGACTACTTTAGATAACAAATCCCTCTCTGTAAATATTCCTGCAGGTTTGCCTTTACTTGTAACTATTAGACTACCAATATGCTTTTCTCCCATTATTCTACACGCTTCAGTAACGCTTTCTTCTCCATCTATTGTGATAACTTCTTTAATCATTACATCCTTCACTTTTACCAAGGCGAATCATTCACTCGACATAAAAGCAAAATATAAATGCTCCTAATCTATTTTTAACAATTTGCTCTAATATAGCAAACCTTTATTGCATTTGAAGACTAATTTGATTCGGAAATAACGTGGCAGAGGCGGAGAAGAACGTATTCTCAACGCTTGCAAAACCGATAAGAAGAGCTGTCCAAGACAGAGGATTCTATGAGCCAACAGACCCGCAAGCAAAAGCAATCCCTTTGATAATGCAGGGCAAGAATATCCTACTGATAGCCCCAACGGGAACAGGAAAGACCGAAGCAGCCTTCTTGCCTATCTTAGATTTCATATTGAAGCTGGAGGAGAAAAAGCTGGGAATAAAGGCTCTCTATATTACACCTTTGAGGGCTTTGAATAGAGACTTGCTAGAAAGGCTCGAATATTGGTGTAAGAGGCTCGACGTAAAGCTCTCAGTGAGGCATGGCGATACTGAACTAAAGGAAAGAAGTGCTCAAGCTAGGTTTCCTCCAGACATACTCATAACAACCCCTGAGACTTTGCAGGCAATACTTCCAGGCAGGGTCATGAGAAGGCATCTTGAATCCATAAAATGGGTCGTAATTGATGAAGTTCATGAGCTAGCTACAGAGAAGAGGGGTAGTCAATTAGCATTGGGCCTTGAGAGGTTGAGATATATAACTGAGAGAGATTTTCAGATGATAGGATTATCGGCAACTATAGGCACGCCAAAAGAAGTGGCAAAGTTCCTAGTTGGCAAGGATAGACCTTGTGAAATAGTGCAAGTCCCTGTCTCTAGGTTCATACAGTTGAAGATAGTTTATCCAAAGCCGACAGAAGAAGATTTCGAGCTTGCTAACAAGTTGTTTACATATCCAGAAGTAGCTTCAAGGCTAAGAGTCATGAGGAAGTTGATAGAAGAGAATTCTTCGGTACTACTATTCACCAATACTAGGTCAGAGGCAGAGGTTTTGGCAAGCCGTTTCAGAGTATGGGAGACAAATCTCCCTATAGGAGTTCATCATAGTTCTCTCTCAAGAGTATCTCGCATGGCTGCTGAGAAGGGTCTGAAGGAGGGAAAATTGCGGGGGATTGTCTGCACAAGTTCCCTTGAGCTCGGGATAGACATAGGAGCCTTGGAGATGGTAATCCAATATAACTCACCTAGGCAGATTACTAGATTGCTTCAAAGAGTAGGTAGAAGTGGTCATAAGGTTGGAGGCATTGCAAAAGGAGTGATAATAACTCAGGATTCAGACGATGCCCTTGAAGCCCTCGTCATAGCTCGCCGTGCATTGGTGGAAGAATTAGAACCAGCACTTATTCCTGATAAGCCCCTTGATGCCCTTACTCATCAAATGGTTGGTTTGATGATGCAGAAAAGAAGATGGAGCTTTGAAGAAGTTTCTGACATATTTAAAAAAGCCTATTCTTACAGGAATTTATCTGGAGACGATTTGAGGAAAGTCCTTGAGTATATGCACACAAGATACCCAAGATTCGCTTGGACATCTTTTCAGAATAATTCTTTCATAAAACCTCAAAGAACCAAGGAACTCTACAACTACTACTACCAAAATTTATCCATGATTCCTGATGAGAAGCAGTTCTTAGTAATAGAGGAGGAGAAGGGTGAGCCCATAGGAGTTTTGGATGAGGTTTTTGTTGCAGAGAATGGCGAAATTGGTGTGAAGTTCATTGAGAGAGGCTCTATATGGAAGATTCTTCAAGTATTTCGGGATAGGGTCTATGTCAAGCCTCAGGATGATACGACAGGAGCCATACCCAGCTGGGTTGGTGAAGAAATACCGGTACCCTTTGAAGTTGCGAACGAGGTGGGAGAGATAAGACGCAAAGTAGAATGTATGCTAAAATCAGGATCTAAGTGCGAAGATGTCGCTCTGGAATTAAGCAAGACCTATCCATGTGATCCTCAAACAATAATGCTAGCCGTATCAGAAGTATTAGATCAAGTCAAAATGATGCTCCCCATACCAACCGATAAGAGAATTACAGTAGAGCAATGGGAGGACTTTATCATAATAAATTGCTGCTTTGGGCTGTTAGTAAATCGCACAATCTCCAGAATACTTGGATTGATTTTATCAGAGAAGACAGGTTTTCCCACTAAGATTCAGCAAGACCCTTATCGCATAATAATTCAAACAGACAGAGTAAGATACGAAGATATAAGTTCAATATTAATGGAATTGGTTCATAAAGACATTAAAGAAATGATAACTCAAGCCTTAGTCAGGACAGGGATTTTCAAGAGAAGGTTTCTTCATGTGGCTAGGAAGTTTGGAGCCATTTCGAAAGATGTCGATTTAAGCGATGTGAATTTAAACAATTTGATGAAAGGTTTTGAAGGTACCGTCGTCTTCGATGAAGCTATAAGGACAGCCTTATTTACTGATGCGGATATAGAACGAACTAATTTTGTTATCAATGAGCTAGCATCTGGCGATATAGAAATCTCTTTTATAAAGAATCTAAATTCTATCACGCCAATAGGAAAGATTGGAATAGAAGAAATTGGCAGGATGAAGGACATAATACACCCTCAAAGGATGAAAAACTTACTGATAAAATCGGCCCATGCAAGATTGCTAAATGAGAGCAGAGTCTTTGTATGCACAAATTGTTGGAATTATTCAGAAATTCTTAGGGTGATCGATCTCAATGGGAACATAAGTTGTCCAAGATGCGGTTCATCAAAAATAGGCTTATCAGATGAAGCGTCAGAAAAGATACTATCTCTATGTGATAAGAAGTTATCAGCGAGAGAATTATCGGATAAAGAGAGGATAATATTAAGAACGCTGGTCAAGTCGGCAGAACTGGTCTCTAACCATGGACTTGCAGCTGTGATGGTATTGGTTGCAAAGGGCATCAATCTATCAGAGGTCACGGTATTATTGGAAGAGGAGCCAAGATTGAATGATAGATTAATCGAACTTATACTTGAAGCCGAAAGGAGAGCCTTAAAAAGAAGATTCTTCGTTACAACATGATCATACATTCTCATTACTTCAAAGGTACATACAGAGATGAGCGAGATGATCCTATTCCCGGCGTACCATGAGCAACTCTCTTATTTGTTATCACGTATTCTCCAAGATAGTGCCCTATCATCTGAGGCTTTATCTCTACCGGGATGAATTCTTTTCCATTATGCACATGAATAGTCAATCCAACCATGTATGGTAAAATCACCATGTCTCTTGCATGAGTCTTTATAGGCTTGTTCAGTTTCCCATCTTTTGTAGCCCTAGCTTCCTCAAGTAATTTTCTTTTGTCGTCCGATATCCCTTTATTCAAAGACCTTCTCTGCCTTGAAGGTAAGAGAGATAAGAAGGCCTCTAAAGATATGGACTGCAATTGCTCTAACGTGTATCCTCTATACTTGAAGACTTTAACCATGACTTCACTCGACCTCCTATAACCTCTTAACTATTTTCTTCCTACCTGTCTTTCTTGACGCTATATCTCCGACTTTGGCGCCTGGCGGTGCCATTCTGGAGGTGGATTTAGACTTATGAAGAGAGTGTTGATGGCGCCCTCCTCCGAAAGGATGGTAAACGGAGGTCATGGCAACCCCTCTCACTCTTGGATAAAGCTTTCCCTTAGCTCTCATAGAATGATACTTTGTGCCTGCTTTTAAGAGAGGTTTTTCTATCCGACCCCCTCCAGCAATCTCTCCCATAGTTGCTCTGCATCTCAAACTTATGATGGTCTTATTGCCAGATGGGAACTTTATTACAGCACCATCCCCTGTCTTTGAGAACAGTATAGCTGAGCACCCAGATGCTTTGACGAGCTTACCACCATCACCAAAGTTTCTCTCTATGTTGCAGATGCTGGTTCCTTCTGGTATCTTTTCCAATGGTAAAATATTTCCCAGCTTTGGCTTAGCCGTATGGCCTATCTCTATTCTATAACCCAAAGATAAACCATTTACTGCTGGTAGATAAGTTACTCTACCATCATCAAAGGTTATCTGAGCTAAAGGTGCGCTTCTCCCTCTCTCATTGAATATCCCAGTGACCATTCCCCATCTAGTGTCTGAGCTAGGGAAGTCGGGGTACTTAGCAGGTGCTATCTTTCCTTTCGTTGGTGCACGGAATTGCATCCCCCCACGGCCCCTTCTCCGCTGGAGAATTCTTTTACCCAAGTATATCACCTGAATTTCGTTTATTGCCCCTCTTAAGTCTTTATACCAATTTACACTAGACCCAGCCTTGTAGCCAAATCTGTCGCTGGGTTCTCCTTCGACAACTTCACGTATGCCTTTTTGCCTAAGATAGTCTTCACGGTATTCAATGAATCAACTTTTACATCATATAGAATCTCGACGGCTTGCTTTATGGCCCTTTTACCAGCTTTTTCATCCACTATGAAAACTAGTTTGTTCTCTCTCTCAATAAGGCCAAAGGTCTTTTCGGTGGAATAGGGTCTTTTTATGATCCTTGAAGCATCTTCAACTCGCAAACCTTCTAGCAACCTCCATTAAGGGTTTACTGAGGGATTTTAGAGCAGACTCAGTCCATACAACAAGCCTGCCAGGATAAGAGCCGGGTGCTAAGTGTAATAAACTTAAATCCTTTGCCAGCACGTAATCCACCCCTGGAAAGTTCTTTACAGCTTTTCCTATGCCTTTATCCTCAGCCACAACTATTAATGGGCCTTTTGCACTTCTTTTTGTTCGACCACGCATCCTAGGCTTGCCAGATAGAGTCTTTCTCTTCTCTGCTGCTCTATCAACATCTTCATCCAAACCAAATCTTTCAAAGAAGGGCCTTAAATCCTTAGCCTTGTCTAAGCTTTGAAATTCATCAGACACTACAAGAGGAATGATTGGAACTTTATCGATCTTATGACCTCTTAGCATGATCAGCTCTCTATTAGAAGACGATGCTATTGCTGATGCCGTGGCCAACAATCTCTCCTTTTCATTTATCTCTTTTCTAATCCTCTTTTCAGACCTCGGGGGATGGGGTTGCCTACCTTTTACTACGCTTGCTATCCCTGCTGCTTGCCCTGCCCTAGGATGCCTTTCACCTTTGACTCTTGGGACTCTTGATATACCACGGCCTGTTGGGGGGTTATATGTTTCTGCGCTTGTCTTTTCTCCAGCTAAAGGGTCTCTGCCTTGAGGCTGAATGTTATGTGACGATAAAGCAACATAAGCCCTATGAATTACGTCAGGTCTGAAGGGGGTAGAGAAGACCTCAGGCAAGTCTATCTCACTTGCTACCGAACCATCGAGATTGTAAACAGAAGCTTTGGTCATGATTATGCTACCTTCTTACACTTATCTCAAGCACTTTTGGTGGCTGAACCTTGGCTTTGGGAGGCCTCAATGGCAAACGTATCTTGATCAACCTTTTCGCCGGCCCTGGTACAGACCCCTTTAAGATTACGTAACCGCCTTCAATTACACCGAAGTGAGGAAAGCCGCCTTTAGGGGTTATCTCTGCTTGCTTTGCATTTGATACAACGATAACCTTCTTATTGTACTCAACTCTTTGATGATAGCCTCTCTGGCCAGCTCTGGGCACTGTATACATGATAGAAGCAGGATGCCAAGGTCCAAGGGTTGCTACAGCCCTTACGCTCTTTCTTGATTTGGGCCTCTTCCTCTTTATGCCAAACCTCGTTACCGGCCCTTCGATGCCCTTTCCTTTTGTTACAGCCATTACATCGACATACATGCCAGGCTTAATTACATCACTGATTTCAACTTCTTTGCCCAATAAGCTCTTCAAGTATTCAAAGCGGGATTTCATATTTCCTCCACCAACACCGACTTCAAACATTATAGGCTTCTTCTGCGATAATCCCACATCCTTAGGATAGACGCTTACTATAGCGGATAATTGAGACGCTCCATCCAAACTGCTTTCCATCTTTTTTAAAGCATCTACCACTGCCTTTGGTGCTTTGCTCTTTTCACTCAAACCTTTCGGCAGTTTATCACTATAAGCATCTCCAATCGAAAATAGACCTTTATCGTTCTTCCCGTAAGCCCTTACACCATAAATGAAGATAGGCGGGACGCTAAGAACAGTAGCAGAGTTGAAGACAGGCTTGCCAAAGTTAGGTGTCTTCTCCCGATCATCAACGGTTATTACATGTATGGAACCTGCCTTGAAGCCCGCAAAGCCTAGAATCAAGGGTTTATCCGATGAGATTTCGGGCCAAGTCCTAACGGTAGGCACTATGCTAGCAGCCCTTCCTCTAGGCCTATATGCTATTGATCCTCTTCTAGGAGCGCTCTTCTTTCTATGACCCATTCTGCTCTAAATCAAGTTCGTCGATGATTTTTAAATGTTTTTGGTAGGCTTTAAAAGGGAGAAAAATGCAGAATCTATCTTATAAACTGGAGCACCCTGATTGAGGTTTTTGTATGCCTATAGTGATATCGGCAGAAAATTTGACAAAAAAATATGGAGACTTAATGGCGGTGGATGGCATATGTTTTAATGTGGAACAGAGCGAGTGCTTCGGCTTTTTGGGCCCAAATGGTGCCGGAAAGACCAGCACGATAAAAATGATCCAGTGCGTCTCCCCTAAGACCTCGGGCAAACTCGAAGTTTTGGGGATGGATGTGGAGTTTTACCCGAAGGATATCAAAAGGATTTTGGGAGTAGTCCCCCAAGAGAACAACCTTGACCCCGATTTTACAGTATACGAGAACCTCATGGTTTACTCCAGATATTTTGACATGTCAAAGAAGGAGGCAAAGGAAAGGATTGAGAGGCTTCTAAAATTCATCCAGTTGGAAGATAAAAGAGATACCATCATCGAGAAGCTTTCTGGTGGGATGAAGAGAAGATTAATTCTTGCAAGGGCTCTTTTGAACGAACCAAAGATATTGGTTTTGGATGAACCAACGGTAGGCCTAGACCCTCAGGCAAGGCACCTAATATGGGAAAAACTTAGAAGTCTGAAGAAGGAAGGGATTACGATAATACTAACTACTCACTACATGGAAGAAGCATCACATCTTTGTGATAGGTTAGTTATTATGGACCATGGCAAGATTCTGGTCGAAGGAAGACCCGAGGACCTCGTGAGGGAACAAATTGGAACCAATATTCTGGAAGTTAAAGCAGACACAGAGGTTCTTTCTTGCTTGCAAAGGATTAGGCAAGAGTTTGAAGTAATCGGAGATAATATTCATATCTACACCGACAAGCCCTCGGATTTGATTTTGGCCCTCTTGAACCAGTGCAAAATTGGTCAGACTACCATAAGGTCTGCCACTCTCGAAGATGTATTTCTTAAGCTGACAGGTAGAGCCCTCAGAGAGTGAGTCCATGAGTTCCTATCTGAAGCTACCAAGAGTGAGCAATCGGGCCTGGAAGGTCTGGATGAGAAATAGAGATGTATTTATGAAGACGTATAAGGTCAACTTCATACTACCACTCCTCGAACCTATTCTCTACCTTTTGGCTTTAGGCTTTGGACTAGGCAGCTACATAGGGGCAATAGACGGAATTCCATATGCTGTATTTATTGCCCCTGGGCTGATTTCCATCTCCGTCATGAACTCGGCATTCTTCGAATGCACCTATGGATCGTATGTTAGGATGTATTATCAGAAAACCTTCGACGCGATAGTAGCAACGCCCCTTAGCTTGGATGAGGTCATAACGGGAGAGATAATTTGGGGCGCGACCAAGAGCCTCATAAACGCCTCTCTTATGCTTTTAGTGCTCCTGGCATTCGGGCTCGTAAGCCTTCCTTCGGCTTTGATAATAATTCCCTTTTCTTTTGTCGCTGGCTTCCTCTTTTCAACTATAGCCATGTGCTTTACTGCTATATCACCTACCATAGATTCTCTTAACTATCCAATCTTTCTTCTGATCACACCCATGCTCCTCTTCAGCGGGACCTTCTTTCCCATATCCGTACTGCCTCAACCTATTCAATATGCATCTTTTGCCAGCCTACCCCTTGTTCACGTAGTAACTATATCAAGAGCCTTAGCAATGGGCAAATGGGATGAAATTCTTCCTTTAAACTTGATCTGGATAGCCATAGTCTCCTTCTTTCTCTTTGTGCTTTCAGTCAACTTGATGAAAAGAAGAATCATATCATGAAGAGTCAACTATTACTATTAAGAAGGTTAAAGTCATAATACTCTAGAAGAGCGCATTATTGAGTTTCTATGGGGGGTGATGAAGAATAGTAGAAGGAATTTTGGATCCTAAGGCTAGAGAACTTGTTTGCATAGCTGCTTCAGTAGCTGGACTTTGTCAGCCATGTTTTGATCATCACGTAGCCAAAGCCAAGAATCTAGGCGTTGATGAGATAGTGATCAGAGAGGTAATTAGAATATCCCAAGCGATGAGAGCGCGTGGAAATGAATTTATGGATGAGTTTATGGAAAGATTGTTAGGCAAGCCAACCAACCAATAATCTTGGCTACGAGACTACCGTATTTGCATTTAAAATGAATTTATCAAGGAGTAGTATTATCTATCGTTATGGTTGCCCCTCAGTTATGGGTTGCAATACCAGATTCACTAGTACTAGATTCATCCCATCTTAGAGAGAAGACACTCAAAGTGGGCATGGTTGCTAGAGCCTGCTCAATCTTCGGGATTTCAAAGATTTATCTCTACAAAGATGGTTCGGGAGATTATCAAGAGGATTGTGGAATCATAAAGACAATTCTTGAGTATATTGAGACGCCGCAATATCTCAGGAAGAGGATTTTTGAACAATCGACGGCACTAGCTTACGCAGGCCTTCTTCCACCTTTAAGGACAACTCATCATAAGTTGGAAATCCCTTTATCCAGTGTTCGAGTCGGAGACTTGAGGGAGGGCTTAGCCATGAAATCAGGGAATAGAATTGTATTGGATGTTGGCCTATCATCACTTATACCTCTAGAGGGCATGGCAAGAGAAGGCGAGAGATTGACTATTATATTCACATCCCCATTTCCAGATCTAAAGTGCAGAGTAGCAAAAAAAGATGAGATAGTAGATTACTGGGGTTATAAAGTCGAGATTGCTCCATCGTTGGGAAAGCTTGTAAAGAGCATCAAAACAGATTTGATAATCTTCACTTCTAGAAAAGGAGAGCTAATAAGTGGAGTATGGCATGAATTGATTGATGAAGTAAAAAACGCTAGGAGTATAATGCTTGTATTTGGCTCTCCTAAAAGAGGAGTATTCGAAATTCTTTCAGACGAAAATATGATTCCTATGCAAATCAGTAAGTTTACCATAAATACCATCCCCGATCAGAAGACAGCAACGGTTAGAACTGAAGAAGCACTATTGGCATCTTTGGCCATCTTAAACTTGGTTGTTCACATGTAAAGAATTCGAATACAAAATAGCAAATCAGATTAAAACCTATTCGATCCCGGGATAAATTAACTTATAAACAAGGAGGAACTTCTTAATAATAGAACAACAGAGGATGGGTTATGACGATAATAGCCATCGAGAAATCTAGGAAACCTTTACTCGGTACAATTAGGGTGAAGAGGGGCTTCGCAAAGATGCAGAAGGGAGGAGTAATAATGGATGTAACCAATGTTGAGCAGGCACAGATTGCTGAAGATGCTGGCGCAATAGCCGTTATGGTCCTTGATAAATTACCATCTGACATCAGAGCTGCAGGAGGAGTTGCTAGAATGTGCGACCCTAAAAGGATACAAGAAGTCATGGATCATGTAACAATACCAGTCATGGCAAAATGCAGGATAGGACATTACATGGAGGCAAGAATCCTTGAGGCTTTGGGAATAGATATGGTAGATGAGAGCGAGGTTCTAACACCCGCAGATGATGCTCACCACATAGATAAATGGGAGTTCACGGTTCCCTTCGTTAATGGCTGTAGAGATCTGGGAGAGGCTTTGCGTAGAATTGCAGAAGGAGCTTCCATGATTAGAACAAAAGGAGAAGCTGGTACTGGAAATGTCGCAGAGGCCGTGAAGCACATGAAATTAGTAACGGGAAAGATAAGAGAATTAAAGGGTATGAGCGAAGAGCAATTTCTCGATGCAACAAAAGAGCTCAGAGTGTCTATCGAATTGGTCAAAGAAACGGCCAAGCTTGGTAGACTGCCTGTAGTCAATTTTGCTGCTGGGGGAATAGCAACGCCTGCGGATGCAGCTTTAATGATGCATCTAGGGGTAGATGGAGTGTTCGTTGGCTCAGGCATATTCAAATCAAAGGATCCAGCTAAAAGGGCTGAAGCAATAGTCATAGCGACTACTTATTGGGATGATCCAAAGATCGTACTAGAAGCGAGCGAGATGATATCTGAAGAGAAGTCTATGATAGGCATAGACATCAAGACATTGAAGCCAGAGCAGATGATGCAAGTTAGGGGTGTATGAGAGAAAAATTGAAGTCCTTAAGATTGGGGCTACTGGCTCTTCAAGGAGATGCGTCAGAGCACATAGACATGGCAAACAATGCTCTAAAAGGGATGGGGTTAGAAGGAGAAGTGATGGCAGTCAAAGAAAAAAATCAAATAGATGAAATTCATGGCCTTATAATCCCTGGTGGTGAGAGTACCACGATAGGGAGAATAGCCGAGCGCTATGGAATAATTCCTAAAATCAAAGATGCTGCTTTGGCTGGTATGCCTATATTCGGTACATGCTCAGGTTTGATTCTGATGGCTAAAAAGGTTCGTGATGCAAAGATGGGGGAGATGAATCAGCCAACTTTAGGGTTGCTGGATATAGAAGTTACGAGAAACGCCTTTGGGAGACAGCACGAATCCTTCGAAATAGATATTAAAATACCCAGGATTGGAAAAGATCCCTTTCCGGGAGTCTTCATAAGAGGGCCGGCCATAAGCTCGACTCTAAGTGATTATGTCGAGGTTCTTGCAAGTTATGATGACAAGATTGTGGCAGTTCAGCAAAAGGACTTCATAGGAATCGCTTTTCATCCTGAGCTTACAGATGACACAAGGCTTCATGAGTTCTTTATTGAACTTGTACTGAAGTCTCCTTTTAAGGATAGAATCTCCAAAGCTAACTCGTGATGATCGAAAGGGTCGATATTTATGGGGGAAGATAAAGAAATAGACTTGCTGACAGCAAAGAAGTTTTTAGAGCTGAAAAAGAAACTAGTCCAAAAGAAGACTATCCCAAAAGAAGAGACCTCGAGAGATTTGGTGCTAAGTAGATTGGTGGATAGAGGGGACGAAGTCCTTACGGTGGCTGAGAAATATTATCCAAAGAACACCGCCACTATTGTGAATAAGCTTGCTGAGCTTATCAAGTCCGGGGATCTTAAGGATAATATATCAGGAGGAGAACTCCTTGGGCTCTTTAGAGCACTAGGTGTGAATATACGCGTAGAAACAAAGATAATGATAAAAGAAGATGGGAGGCTTATACCCATCAAAGAGAAGCTAAAGTCTGATGAGTAAAACTGCCATTAGGGCTAAAGTATTTTAATCGATTTCTACAATCCTTGGCTTGGCATGATATTGTCAAGGAAATATGCTATAATTTTGCTCATAGCGCTGTTACTAGTATCCCCACTAGTCATCCATCAAACTAAACAAGCTAAAGCTCAGGTAATATTAGACAAGATTTCATTGTTTAACCACCAAATGTTTGTGAATGATTACGGCTTTATTCTAGTTAATGAGACCATATATATCAACAATGATCATGGATCTTCTGTTACCTTACCGTCTATCAATATAACCTATCCTTCTGAGCTTTATGATAAAATAATCCCCCAAGTAATAAGCCCTATCGATTTTAGTTTCAGTATATCTTCAACTGAAAACCATACGAGGCTTACCATACACTCTCCCCAAGGCTATGAAATTCAACCAAATGGGAGTGTTACCATTTCTGTCAAATTCTACTTTGTAAAGATGTTTTCTTCAGCAGGTGATTTAGATTATATTGCTTCAATCCCTCTTGTTCCAGCCCTAAGCTTGCCCATAGAACAAGTCGATTCATCTCTAAGCATCCCGCCTTTGTTAATCTTCGTTAGCCAGCATATCAATTTCACATCCAGTGTGATTGCTGATAGATGGACATTGAAAGGAGCCTTCTTAAATGTAGCTCAAGACTTTTCTATAACCGAGAATGTGAAGATAAACACTTTAGAGGAAATCTATTTTGCCCTTTTAGAGTTTACGGAAGCGGAAAGAGAGTTGATATTCTCTCCTCTAGGTGACATTATGGTCAAGGATACTATAACCATGATTAGTTACGATGATAGAAATATAAGCAGATTGAAGCCAAGCCTCTTAACTGATGACTTTAAGAGCGTCGTCATAATCCCACCTTTGATCAATCCGTTTCCTAATCCTTTGGAAGAGGCTTCTCTGCAAAAGTTGACAGAAGTTCCCTTAGCGACTAATTTAAAGAAAGGGGGAAAATACTCAGTTATCTTTGAATATCCTATAAAATCCTCAGATTTTGTCAAAGCGGAATATGGCTTGTTCGAGTTTTCTCTTCCCTTGAAGAGTCCTATAGACGGCGTTGTGTATGACTATACTATGGAAATCATTCTTCCAGAGGGTTTCTTTGCCTTTAGTGAAACCAAAAAATCCATAGCAAATGCTAGTCCATTAGGAGGAGAGCAAATGCTAGAAATTCGACTTGGCTTAGCTTGGGCCTCTAAAGAAATCATGCCCATAGCATCACTTTTCTTCATAGCTACTCTAATGGCCTTTATTATCGTCAAAAGGCCATTTTTCAAGGAGGAATTAAGAGAGATAGTGATCAGGACTGGAGAGTATGTAGAATCTTTCGAAGAGAAAATCACAGCAAATAAAGAACTGATAGATCTATATGGTAAGAGGCAATCAGATCAAATCTCCAAAATCGAATTTAAGGCAACACAACAATTACTCGAGGAAAGGAGAAATAAGGCTACTTTCAAGATAAACGAGTTAAGACCAAAATTGACCTCCATACAGCCTTCTCTTCAAAAACCTTTACTGGAGATAAGCGATCTTCATCGTGATTATGATCGTGTTTTTAGAGAATTGATCAATCTTCATGATCAAGTCTTTACTAAAAAAGTAAAAATCGAGGTTTTTGGGAAGCTCTTACCCGTTCAAAAAAGAAGGGTTGATGAAGCAAGAGAGAAGTTAGTAAATAGCGTAGATATGCTCCGGCGAGAGGTAGAATAGTGTCTTTAGATCTAGTTCAAAGATAGACAGAATTTGATTTGGAGCAGGAAAATATTAAAAAATTCGTGAAGAAAAAATCTGAGAAGCAGTCAAATTGTAACATATCGAATTTCCAAAAAATCTATTTTCGGAGCAAAGTTTTTATTATTTTCTTTAGAGGGGGCTTTTGAGCTAATATGGTTACTGTAGTCATAGATGCAAGTAAGTGTGAAGGGAAAGGGGTTTGCGTCGATGTCTGTCCTGTAGCCGTCTTTCAGCTTGATACTACCAATAGCAAATGCAGGGTGGTAAGTCAAGACGATTGTATATTATGCCAAGCATGCGTAACTCAATGCCCAACTCAAGCAATAACCGTCTCAGAGTAAACTACAGAAGGAGATTTCAAAAGAAATCAGTAATGCAGACAAAGCACGAGGTATTTTCCATCCAGCAGTTAGAGAAAATTAACACTTCTATTTATAAAAAATAAACGAAAGTGATGCATAAAGACCCAATGATATGATGCCTCCGATGAATAGGAATATGAATTATGTTGAATTTGAGGGTCGATGATGATCTTAGGATGATTAGCACTCTTTATACAGTTTCTTCAAGGTAAGGCATAGCTTCTTTTACTGCTGATCCCTTACTCACATCAATACCAACCGCTCTTAAAGACATCTCAAGGGCTGAAAGTATTGCAATGATCTCTCTTTGAGTTATATTCCCAAAATGCCCCATTCTGATTATCTTGCCCTTTAGGTCACCTAAGCCATGAGCCAGATGAATCTTGTAGCGTTCTCTCATCATTGAGTTAATGTCGAAAGCTTTACCTTCGGGGATGTAAAAACCAGTTACAGTATTTGACCTGTAGCCTTCTTCTGCAACTATGTTCAGATTCAACGCTTCTAAACCAGCCCTCATAGCACATGATATAATTCTATGCCTCTTCCACCTTTTCTCTAACCCTTCTTCTTCTATCATCAATAGTGCTTCACGGAGAGCAAGTAGGATTTGTATAGAAGGTGTAGCAAGATAAATCCCAGGCTCCTCCATGAACTTCCTCCATCTTGCCAAGTTCATGTAATATGACCGAATGGGAACCTTTCTGTTCTCAAAGGCATCTAAGGCTCTTTTCGATATAGCCAAAAGAGTTGCGCCCGGAGGGGCGGCAATAACCTTCTGGGAACCTGTTATCACTATGTCTGCTCCAAGCTGATCGAAGACTAGCTCGCACCCTCCTACACCGGCAACAGAGTCTATGATGCTGTAAACGTCATATTTCCTCGCTATTTTCACTAGATCTTTTATGGGGTTCTCAAGACCATTCGAGGTCTCGACATGGGTAATAGTAATGGCCTTGTAACTTTCTTTTGAGAGCTTCTCACCCACTACGTCAATATTGGCATGCTTTCCTGTCTCAAAATATAATACATCGACCTTTGCACCATGTATTGTAGCAAGGTCTACGAACCTTTTTCCAAAATAACCCGTGTCAAGGCATAGAACTTTGTCATTGGGTTCGATAAGGCTAACAATAGCTGCTTCCATGCCTATAGTCCCAGAGCCCGAGATGACGAAAGGCATGCCTGAATAATTTACGAATAAGTAACGAGTCAGATGTAGGGTTTCTTTAAAGCTCTCAACAAACCTAGGGTCTAGGTGACCTAACTGAGGTTTGCTCATAGCTTCTGCTACACGGTGAGCAAGATTGGTAGGTCCAGGGATCATCAACAGCTCGTCCATCATGAAACGATTTCACGATAATCATAATTGGTATTTAGAATTTTAGCTAATAAAATAATATTGGCTTTCATTATTCCTCATCCCTGGACTTTAGCCTTTAGAAAAAGGATTCTATTAAGTGTTGCTTAGCTCCTTCTTGCCAAAAGAATCGATGAGTTTAGGATGGGGGAGGTGGAGGAGGAGCGGGTTGTGGAGGGGCTTTACGCGGTTTGTAGATGATAGAAACTATGCTTATGATGGAACCTATCCATGCCAAATAGTACCCTATCCCGAGGAAACCAAATAGAAGTTGGCCAAAAGGAACTACAAAAATGTAAATAGTGAAGACGATCACTCCAACCAGACCGATGATACCACCTATGAGTCCTTTGAAGAAAGATATAATGCCGCCAATTATCAAAAGAATTAGAACAAGTAGGACAACTAAGTTATCTATGCTTAGACCACCACCTCCAAGAACCATGTCCAGAAGACTAACATTGACAAAGAAAGTAACCCATGCAAGGAAGGGAGAGATTATTAGAATTATACCACCTATAATGCCTATAGGATTCAATTTCATGCTTGCGCAATTTTTATGCCTACTTTTAAAGTTTTGGAAAAAATTGAAATATGGATAAGAAGCTTTTCAGAAAGTCAAAGGTAATCTAAAATATCTTTTAGACTCTTTATAGTCTTAATCCCTAACTTTATGGCTGTTTTTTCGCTACCAAGATATAATCCTAGTCCTGCTATTTGAAGAAAATCTACATCATTAATTGAATCATCGACGGTTATACATTCGCTCAAGCTCAAACCCAAAGACCTCACCAATTCTAAGAAGGCTAAATGCTTGAACATTAGATCGACCTTCATCATACCATCCCCGGTCAAGAATCCATTTCTATCTACGCATAGCTCATTGGCATAAACATACTTTATTCCCAATTCTTTAGCCACTGAATTTGCGAGTAAGCTTATCCCTGCAGATATTATTGCAGTTTCCATCTCTTTTCTATGAATGGCGTCTATAACTTCCTTCGCCTCTTCCCTTAGATTAAGGCTCGATAATATCTCTGAAATTTTTGATATGTGTAATGGTTTTGGCCATGCTGCGATATCTCTTTTCATGAATTCTTTGTAATCTATAATGCCTTTGCGATATAATTCATATGTTTGCCTTGCCACTGATGCAGTGCCAAAGTACTCATGGATGGTATTCCAGCTACTTTTTTGAACCAATAATGTGCCATCTAAATCGAAGGATACGAGTTTATACTTTTTTGTCAATAATATCATCCTAGAGCATGGCCACTATTAAGGTTAATAAAGAACTTTGGGTGTCAAAAGATGGGATTGTTAGCGGGTGGTTCTTCCCTCCGTTCCGCTGTATAAACCCCAAAAGGGAAAACATATGAAGAAAAAGAATAAGAGTATTTGGGATGGAAAGGAGTTAATCTGGGCAGGAGATGGTAAGACCTTCCTAAGAGGGGTTGGAGAAAGTTTTCTAACTCATTCTTTCTTTGAGGAAGCCTATGACAACATACTGTCATTTCATAAGCCAAAGATTCATTACAAACTGTGCCTCTTTCTGCCCTGCTCTTATGGTAAACCTTACTCACAATCATACATTCATTATATGATGATAAAATCTTTAAGAAGTTTAAGAGATGACCAAAACAAAATTCATCAAATAATATTGACAAATGCTGGTATCGTTCCAAGAGAGTTAGAGGAGCACTATCCATTTTGCTGCTACGATTGGAACCCTAAGTTTGAAAATTCAGAAATTAAGGACAGATACACTGAAGTGCTTTTCAAAAGGCTTAAGGGCTACATCTCTAAATTCAATGATTATTATGACAAATTCGCTTGCTATCTGAGATGGAGCTCCGATACCTATAGAGCAATAAAGAGAGTTGAACTTGATCTTGATCTTAAGATTCCTAACTTCTCTTTAGACCCAGTTGTCATAGATGAATCAGAGATCGATGAAGTCTCTTGCGGCATTTATGATTATGAGGATGATTTGATCCTAATAATACCGAAGAACCTTCAGAACTTGATTCAAAGGGTAAAGGAGGTTATAATTTGATAGGTGCAATCTATGATGAAAAAGCAAGAAGGATAGTAGGGATCTTGAAGGGCTTTGTCTGCTCTTGGAATAAATGCACCTTCTGTTGTTTTTATGAGGAATCTGCAAAGGATCTCAATGATCTGATCTTGACAGCAAGACAGATTATCACAAGAATAGAAGATTTGATGTATGAGAAGCCAATAGATAGAATATCTTTCTTTAACGGTGGGTCTTTCTTCGAATTGCCATTGAGTGTAATCCATGATCTATCGAAAGTAACAAAGGAGAAAATAATAGAAGTGGAGAGCAGACCAGAGTTCCTTGATAGGGATAGCATTCGCTATCTATACCATATATTGAATCCAAAAAAGCTTATCATAAGGGTAGGCTTTGAATCTGTTCACGATAATATAAGAAACGATCTTTTGAATAAAGGGATAAGGGATTCTGAAGTGAAGAGGATAATAGAGCTTAGAGATTATGCGAAAAATGAATTTAATGGTTCGATAGAATTTATTGCCTACGTGCTATTTGGGATAGATGGGATAGATGGGAAGAGTATTATTGCAAGTGTAAGAGATTTCAAAAGATCTCTTGATGGTGTAATCGCCATAAAGTACAGAAGGTATCATGATTGGATGCCAAAGGAAGCAAAAGTCCCTCTAAAATTGCTTGGATTTCTAAGTATAAATTGCCTTGATGTAGATATGACAGAATCCAAGATATGGAGAATGAATCGTCAGTTTTCGTAGTCATAACCTTAATTTTGCAGTTCCTACTAGCCGCTTGGATGAACCACGCTTACTATCTCTAAGCTATCCCAAGGATTGTCTCCTACGAATGCGCCTACATAATAGCAAGCATCAGGAGTTGCAGGGTCTATCCAACCCCCGCCTCCAGGGTCTCCCCATGTAGCTTCTATGAGCCAATATTTTTCATCATTATACTCGTAGTACCAGTGATTACTCCGCCCATAGTCAAAAAGATCATCGGGAGGAGAGTCTAAGCTAACAGCAAGCATACAGTGCCCGCCACTTTCAGTCCTAACAAGCAAGATTATCACATCGAAACCCCCAGCAAGCAGTATCGAGGCTGTTAAGACCGCCAAGTTATCGCAGTCTCCTGATTCTTCGACTACAGTTTCTATGGGATACTTTGTGTATGAAGTGACGTTATAGCACATCTGGTGCACTAACTGCACAGCAAGGTTAACAAAGACCTCTTCATCGCCATTGCACACTTGCCAAAGGTCATTTGCCATCTCTTCTATCACATCGCTCTCCGGATCGCTCCATGAGTTAGCTGTCTTCAATATGATCTCCTCGGTAACCCTGTCCTCGAGAAGGGCCGGCGTATGAGTTTCAACATCGAACCTATAGTTGTAGTAATCGCCAGACTTTACTTTATACCATGCATACCAGTATTCATCGGTCTTGTAGTTATATATTGGGAGCATCGCGAAGTAAAGGACTTCTCTGGTCTGCTTTTCGAACAGACCTAGCGTATCATTTATCAGGTTAAAATTATCTTGTAAATCATTAATTTCGATAACTTTATTCTCGTATAGAAATTTCCATCTGTTAACTTCTGGAGACAGTGTGAAGTAACCAAACCCGAAGCCTGCAATAGAGCCAATTATTATGCCCAGAATTAAACCGATTGCAGCATATTTGACAAAGCCTTTCTTCTTCTCTGGTGGAGGAGGAATATAACTCATAATTAACCAAAGTTTCGTGTAAACTAATCCAAAATATTTAACTATTACTCAAAATATTTGCTGCTTCTAATCGAATATTTTTTGCAAAAACCATTTGATGCTTAATTCTTCAAAGCTTGATCGAGATCGAGACTATGTTGTGATATACTTTTTTATAGTAATAGCCCTACTGAAATGTGAAGAAGATTATCTTGAGCGAGCTAAAGAATGAGTCATCGGTCATAGGCTTTCTTAAGGATTACGAGATAGGTTTTCTACTCATCCCTGTAAAAGTCATCATTAAGCAGAATTTACCATCTATAGAGATAGGTTCGATAAATCTGCCTGAAACCCGTGAGGGAGATGTAATAGAAATCCCAAGATGGGTGGCTGAGATCATGGTGCAGATGGGCTTTGCCGAACCCCGAGAAGAGAGCTTTGAATTGGAGCTTTTTAAGGCTTTGAGCAGAGAGCGGATGCAAGACCCTTCACAAATCTCAACGCTGAAAGCTGACTTCTATCCTAGAATGAAGAGACAAATGAATCTAATGAGGGCCATGATTAAGAAGGATGAGAGTCTGAAGGAAGCTTATGAAAAGTTATCGTCTTCATCCTATGATCTCATAGCTTTAAGGACGAACAAGCTTTTGTATTTGGTCGGATCATCGGTTCTATCTCCAGATTTGGAGAGAAAGATAACTCCAGAAGAGAAAGACCTTTTTGAACTTATTC